>NZ_SGPG01000017.1:0-203515 GCF_004208955.1 Pseudoalteromonas sp. CO325X | reverse complement strand
GTTTTACCGTGGTCAACGTGGCCGATTGTACCTACGTTTACGTGCGGTTTCGAACGTTCAAACTTTTCTTTTGCCATGACGGAACCTATAAGTTTTTGTGTATCTAGATTACATATCAAACGATCGACGCAAGCGCCGGTCAATTCAATTCTTCAATTATTGAATATTTTTTAGACAAATCAAAGGGAGTAATTCAGGAAAAGTCAGGGACTGGTGCTGATAGGCAGATTTGAACTGCCGACCTCACCCTTACCAAGGGTGCGCTCTACCAACTGAGCTATATCAGCACACCAGAAAAACTGGAGCGGGCAGCGGGAATCGAACCCGCATCATCAGCTTGGAAGGCTGAGGTAATAGCCATTATACGATGCCCGCTTTTAGGAACCTGTTCTTAACTACCTCTAACCGTCAAGAATAAAAGTGGTGGAGGGAGCTGGATTCGAACCAGCGAAGGCAATGCCGTCAGATTTACAGTCTGATCCCTTTGGCCGCTCGGGAACCCCTCCACGCTAAAATTCTTTCTAAAGCCTTTCCAAGTTGAGGAAAATGGTGCCGACTATCCGAGTCGAACGGATGACCTACTGATTACAAGTCAGTTGCTCTACCAACTGAGCTAAGTCGGCACTGCTTTAGTACGGGGCGAGATTCTAAGGCATGGTTTTGAGTGATGCAACTATAAAATCAAAAAAAGTTACGGTTTCGTGCTTAAACGTTCAATATTCGCGCAGAACTGCGGGTTTTTAAACAGTTTGCGCACCAATTCGCCACTTAAGTAAGCCTTCAAAAACAAAATGCGGCCGATACACACTTGCCCTCAGGTGGTTATGTAACGCTAAACCATCACCGCCAGTTATATATAACTGCGCCTGATCGCCATGACAATAATGTGAAAGAACATACTCCACGGCTCCCAAAGCACTGAGCAAGGCACCATTTTTTACTGCACTGGGTGTCGAGCGCCCAGGACTGATATGGCGACGCAAGCCATCAACACTGAACACCTTCTGTGCGCGACTAACAATACTGTGCTCGGTAAGATCGAGACCAGGCAAGATATAGCCACCTAAATGTTGGTGTTCACTGTTTACCACATCAATCGTCAGCGCTGTGCCCGCATCCACAATCACAGTCTCGCCTTGCGGGTTTTCACTGTAACCGGCGATCACCGCCAACCAGCGGTCAACCCCCAAGGTATTGGGGTTTTCATAAGCGCACTGCAGCTGCTGCCAATGGCCACTCACGCGAGCATAGTGCACTTGCTTACCTTGCGCTGCCGCCAATGCCAGCACCTGAGTGAGCGCACTGGATTCAGCAACAGCCGATACCAGCACCTCCTCCACATGTGACCAAGGCACTTCTTGCAGCCCCACAGCACTGAGCTCACTTTGCTCTGTGGCCAACATTAGTTTTACTGCCGAATTACCAGCATCTACTAGTAGTTTCATGTCGTCGCTCGCAAACTGATTTCGCCACCAAAATAGCGCTTACTCTGGCCATCAACACGGATCACCACCGCGCCCTGTTCATCAATACCCTCACAAATTCCGCGCCAATGGTTGTTGCCAGAGCTCAACTCCACACATTGACCGGCAAACGCATGCACATCATTCCATTGCTGATGCATATGCGTTAACCCCTGACGCTGATACTGATATAAGCGTTTTTGTAAGAAGCAAGTCAACGCCGCCACTAGTTGGTTTTTGTCTAATTCGGTCGTAAATTCGTTAAGGTCACACCAAGGTTGGTCGATATGCTGAGCCGCGTTGTCGGGCATACTGACATTCAAGCCGATACCAATCACCAAGTGACAGGGCCCCTCGGCGGTGCCGTCAAGCTCAACCAATACTCCGGCTAATTTTCGCCCAGCGACCAACACATCATTCGGCCACTTTAACTGTACTTCTAAGCCATAAAGCGCTTTTAAGCAGTCATAAATGGCCAAGCCGACGGCAATAGACAGCCCCATTGCAGCATGCATGCCATCGTCTAAGCGCCAGTAGTAACTGTAATATAAATTCGCCGCAAAGGGCGATTGCCACACTCTACCGCGACGCCCTTTGCCTTGGCGCTGCATTTCCGCCACTAATACCGTATCAGGCTCAAGGCTATTCGCCTGGATACGGCGCATAAGCTCACTGTTGGTAGAATCGATAATCGGTTGTACTTCGAAGCGCCCCGCCTGCCCTTGTAATTGCTCATACACCTCGGTAATTGCTGGTTGAGATAATAAGCTTAATGGTCGGCTAATACGGTAACCCTTACCATTGACCTTATAAATGTCGATGCCCATTTCTTGCAGCGAGTGGATATGTTTGGCAACTGCAGCGCGGCTTATGCCCAGTTCGTCCCCCAGCACTTGACCAGACAAAAAGCGTCCTTGATTGAGACGCTCTAATATAGCCAGCTTATTGCCATCAGGCGCTTTCATTGTCAGCCTCCACATGGATTTCACCTTGTGCGCCCAGCAATCGCACTTCATGCTCCAAAGCAATGCCAAAGTGCGCCAAGATAGTGCGCTGAATATGTTGAATCATTGCCATAAGTTGCTCTGCGGTGCCCGTGCCACGATTCACCAAAACTAAAGCTTGCTTATCGTGTACAGCAATATCACCAATGCAATAACCTTTTAACCCTGCTTGTTCAATTAGCCAACCCGCCGCAACTTTTTGGTACTCGTTGTCCACATCGTAACAGGGCATATGGGGGTAGCGTTGTCGAAGACTAGCCACTTGTTGGCGCGGCAAAATTGGGTTTTTAAAAAAGCTGCCTGAATTAGCTAGTTGATAGGGGTCAGGGAGTTTACTTTGGCGCACAGCGACCACTTGCTCAAAAATTTGTTGTGCTGTGGGTTGATACAGCTCTTGCAATGGCCCATAACTGGTATTTGCCTGCCAAGCTTTCGGTAACCGCAAACCCACCCGAGTAATAATAAAACGCTCTTTTAAGGCATGTTTAAATATCGAGTCGCGATAGCCAAACTCACACCCCTCAGCACGCAAAGTGTGAAAGCAACCCTCAGTAATATCGTAACCTTGAACGTAATCTACAAATTGTGCCAATTCAACACCATAGGCCCCAATATTCTGCACAGGTGCTGCGCCCACGGTCCCGGGGATCAGTGCTAAGTTTTCTAACCCTGGCATTGCCAAGGCTAGGCTTTGCTGCACCAGCTGATGCCAGTTTTCACCTGCTTCACAATGCAGTAGCCACGCATCGTTATGCTCTTCTATTACCAAGCCTTTGTTGGCAATTAACACCACGCTCCCCTGATACGGGGCTGTAAAAATAGTATTGCTGCCCTCACCCAGCACGCAAAACGGCTGCTTAAAATCAATATCATGCAGCTGCTCAGGTTCTTCGACGATCAACAGTTGTTGGCACTGGGCCGCAAGGGCAAAAGTATGAAGGCTTTGTAATGCAGGCAAAAGGCACTCTCTTGTCATTAATTTATTACTTAAGGCAAAACTAGTGTAACCCAAGGAGCTCGTCTGACATAGCTGTCAGTGCTGGTTGAGATCTGGTATAACGAGTTCTTCTTATTTCGCTCGTTCTGAGGATACTATGAAATTAAAACCACTCGCTTTGGCATTGGCCATGGCAGGCTTAAGCCAGCATGCGTTAGCAGCCCAAGATGAACACACCTATGCCAACTTAGATGAAGTTGTCTCAACTCACCTTTTTTTAGACTTAGATGTTGATTTCGCCGACAAACAACTTGAAGGCTTTGTGGAACATAGCCTAGAGTGGAAAGATAAAAGTGCGCGCACCTTGGTGCTTGATACTCGCGATTTGGAAATTGATCGCGTTATTTACGAAGACAATCAAGGCAAATGGCATAAAGCAGACTTTACCTTAGCCCCGCGCAACGATGTTAAAGGCGCCAAGCTGACTATTCGCTTCGCAAAGCAGGCTCCTAAAGTACGAATTTACTACAACAGCTTGCCACAAGCTTCTGGCTTGCAGTGGCTTACGCCAGAGCAAACTGCCAGCAAAACCCAGCCGTTCATGTATAGCCAATCGCAAGCTATCCATGCCCGTAGCTGGATCCCAGTTCAAGACACGCCAGCGATGCGCGTAACCTACAGCGCCCGCATTGAAACACCAGAAAACGTGCGTGCAGTAATGAGTGCCGACAACACCGGGGCTTTCATTAAAGACGGCGATTATTTCTTCGATATGCCGCAGGCTATTCCTCCTTATCTGATCGCTATCGGTGCCGGTAATCTGGAATACAAGGAAATGTCGCATCAAACCGCTATTTTTGCTGAGCCTCAAATTCTTGATGCGTCAGTCGCCGAGTTTAATGACACTCAGGCGATGATTGATAAGACCGAAGGTATGTATGGCGAATACGCATGGGGCCGCTACGACTTACTCATGCTGCCGCCAAGCTTTCCGTTTGGCGGTATGGAAAACCCGCGCCTATCCTTTATCACCCCCACCGTTGTCGCCGGTGATAAGAGTTTAGTGAACCTTATCGCTCATGAGCTGGCCCACTCTTGGTCTGGTAACCTGGTAACGAACGCGACTTGGGAAGATTTATGGCTTAACGAAGGTTTTACCTCATATGTGGAAAACCGCATCATGGAAGAGGTATTTGGCCGCGAGCGCGCAGTGATGGAGCAAGCTCTGGATAGCGCCGGGTTACGCGCTCAACTAAAAACCATTGACGCTCCCGATACGCGCCTAAACTTAAAGCTAAACGGCCGTGACCCAGACGATGCCTTTAGCTCAGTGCCATACACCAAAGGTCAATTGTTCCTTATCTACTTGGAGCAGCAATTTGGTCGTGACACCTTCGATACCTTTGTGAAGCAATACTTTAGCGATCACGCTTTCCAATCTGTGACTACCGACGAGTTTGTGGCCTACTTAGACAAGCATTTATTAAAAGCCCACCCTGGAGTGGTCAGCTTAGAAAAAGCAAAAGAGTGGATTTACCAGCCAGGGTTACCCGCCGATGCGCCTAACCCCACCTCTGATGTGTTTGATAAAGTAGATGCACACACTCAAGCTTGGCTAGCAGGCGATAAGCAGCTCAGCGACTTGCCAACGGCTGACTGGACTGTGCACGAGTGGTTGCACTTTTTGAACAATCTGCCGCGTGATTTAAACAATGATAAAATGGCAGAGCTAGACGCACAGTTCAACCTCACGGCATCGACAAATAAAGAAGTGGCATTTGCATGGTTTATGTTAGCGGTAGGTAATGGCTATGAAGCGATTTACCCCGCGTTAGACCAGCACTTGAGCAGCATTGGCCGCCGTAAACTCATTGTGCCCTTATACAAAGCACTTATCGCTAACGGCAAGCGCGATTGGGCGTATGACGTTTATCAGGGTGCACGCCCAGGCTACCACCCCTTAGCACAAGGTACGATCGACGCCTTATTCAAGTAACTGGGCTTTGCCAGTTTAAACGTTGCAAAAAGGGCGAGAAATCTCGCCCTTTTTGACCTTGTGACAACAGTGCTAGTTTTACTATTGTTGCTTTGCTTTTACTTTCTCCAAGAAAGCTTGGCGCTCTTGCGCACTGGCTTGCTGCCACCAAAAGTCCAGCATAGCCGCAGCACTGACGTTGTTATTAACCACAACTTGGGCCGCTTCAAGGCTCTCTTTATCAGGGTTATTGGCGCTGACTACCGTCTTCACCTGTGGTGCCTCAGCTGGCGCAACAGAAGCCATCGGCGCCGCTAATTTTTGCCCCCGCGCCTGTAAACGCACTGTCGGTGCTTCGGCATAAAGCTCGGCCGCTGCGGCATTACTGGCACGCTCAAAGATCACATCGTAATCCTCGCCCGCTTTTACCTCTAAATTTACCCAAAATGGTTCTGACTCCACCACTTGATGATCATCAAACCCACTTTCATACAAATCGCTGTATTGCAGCTTCAAGCGGTATTGCCCTGGGGCTAACTCCAATTCATCGACCGTTGAGAAAAATGACTGCTCTATCTCTTTATCATCCACCTGTAACGGAATAATTTCCTCAGGGAAGTACACCATCTCGGCCTGCACCTGAGGGGCCAAAGCCAGTGTTATTAGGCTGGTCATTATCGTTTTCTTCCACATAGTCATTTCCTTGTTAGCAAATGGATTAAGCTTCAGTTTGACACTTCTGCTTTTCTTTGTCATTACTGGCTCATCCATGAAAAGATAAGGACCACACCGTGAGTGAAGAAACCATTTTCAGTAAGATTATTAACCGCGAAATTCCAGCAGATATCGTGTATGAAGACGAACATGCTTTAGCATTTAAAGATATTAATCCCCAAGCGCCGTTCCATGTGCTTATTATCCCAAAAACCCCGATAGCCACCATTAACGATATTACCGACGAACATGCCGCCACAGTCGGGCATTTGTATGTTGTTGCTGCAAAACTAGCTAAAGAACAAGGCTTTGCAGATGAAGGTTATCGCGTAGTAATGAATTGCAATGATCATGGCGGACAAACTGTTTACCACATTCATTTGCACATGCTGGCCGGCAAAGAAATGGGTTGGCCTCCTTATCAGGATAAGAAAAAAGTATAACTTTCGCTTATCTTTTATAAGGTTAACAAATATGGGCAGAGGTAAAGAAGGTGTTATCATTGGCTCCACTGCCCTGTACCTTGCATTCTGCCTGTATATACCCAGAAGTTGAAGATTATTAATCTTTTTTCACTAATAATTCTGAGCCACCTAATACAAAAGAAGTGAGCTCCATGATACGATAGTGGCAATAATGTAAAAGAGCCGCTAACCACAATGAGTAAGACTGTCTTTCTATTACTTGAACAAGACCCCATCAACCAAATAGGCGTCAATGTCCTTGAGCCACTTCTGCGTACACAGGGACTCGAAGTCCATAAAGGCACCGACGTTGCTCAGGTTAAGCCTGGCACCACTTACTTATTTATCGAAACATCATCAGACGATGCGTGGAGTCGCTTAAAAGAGCACTTAGTCAATTTAAAAGTGGAATGTGACATTGTGCTGTTCAATCTAGATGAGAATCCAGAGCTCGCTAATCGGGCGCTACTAAGTGGTATTCGTGGCGTATTTTACACCACAGATAATGCCGATGTGATGATGAAAGGCATTCGCTTACTTCAAGAAAACCAGTTGTGGTATCGCCGTGATGTTATGTGTAACGTGCTGAACCGCATGCTGCAATTTAATAAAGATTCGCTGCACAAACTCACCGAAGGTGATATTGAGCCGGTGAAGCTGACCAAGCGCGAGAAAGCCATCGTCGCGTTAATGAGTAAAGGCGCTAAGAACAAAGAAATTGCCGAAGACTTAAATATCAGCCCGCATACGGTAAAAACTCACTTATACAGTGCATTTCGTAAGACCAAGTGTCGTAACCGTGTGGAGCTATTATCTTGGGCTCAAACTAACATGCCCAATGAATTACGCTAATCGCTAATATCAAAAAAGCCGGCTATTGCCGGCTTTTTTGTCGGTAAATTGTATCTGCGGCTAAATATAACGCATGCGCTATAAGCTGAGATAAACGCTGAGTTTTGTTGCGAAGGAATAAAAGATAACAGGTGCCTGACATAGATTGCATAGCGTTATTATGCGTAGTAAGCAACTACAGATAACCAATAAACAGATAAAGTTAGCATCTCAATATTCAGGACCACAGCCAACACGCACGTCAACATACCAGTAAGACCTTACAAGGTAGCATACCTTGTAAGGGTAAGATGCACCATTACTAGCGCGAAGACTCTGTATTAGTGTGCCGGGCGGGGCTATTCAAGCGCTGCTCGTCGGTATTGATCGACCGGCAGGCCACCAATACCCCAGCTGTCGAGTTCGACTTCATCAATCACCACCATAGTGGTCGCTGGGGACTTATTTAATACCTCAACCAGTAACTCGGTAACCCCTTTTATTAAGGCTGATTTTTGCGCTTGGGTGACTCCCTCTTGCGTTACTTTAATATTCACATAGGGCATATCCTTCTCCTTACTTATCAATAATATGAAATACTTTTGCAATAATGCGCCACTGCCCAGCACTGCGTACCAGTGACAATAAATCAACATAGTCCTGAGCACCGATAGAGCAACGCACCCTAGCCTGTGCGGTGTTGTCGCCAAGCAGCTCTATTGCATCTATGCTGTCTTGACGCTGCTCACCGCAAGAAGCGGGCGATGTACGCTGAGCGATCACCTCACGATAGGTGGGCATATCGCGATACAGCAAAGGTTGCTTATCTGCGCTCACATAAATAGCTTGGGGATGAAAAACGCTATCGAACTTCTGCAAGTCGCAGTGGTACAAGGTATCGAAGTAGCGTTGCAACAACGCAGTAATTTCTGGCAACGGCTTCATGAGGTGACCTGCTCAGACACCAGCCCTTCGGTGTGCATCGCTTTGCGCACACTTGCACGAGCATTAACTCGCTGCCAGAAGACATTAATGGCAGGCCATGGCGTCAGTGAAAAGCCAATAAACTGTGACCAGTTAATAATGACAAAGGCATAGGCATCAGCCACGGTAAAGGTATCGCCTTGCAAATATAAGCTGCCAGTACTTAACTGAGCTTCAATCGGTGCGAGACGTTTGCCAATTTTCGCCTGTGCCGCCTGGCGCTGTGTGGCTGTCAATTCAGCTCCTGAGAAAAAGGGGCTAAAGCTCTTATGCAGCTCAGAGCTTAGGTAAGCAAGCTGCTCACGAAGCTGATAGCGCTGCCATGTGCCAATGCTGGGAGCAAGCGCTAGCTGTGGTTTTAGATCGGCTAAATACTCAAGAATGGCAGGATTCTCGGTCAGTATTCTTTGGTTATCAACGGCCAGCGCAGGCACATAGCCCTTGCTATTAATTTCGCTGTAGTTACCCCCTATCTCGGTTTGACCTTTATCGGTATCAACACGCTCAAGTTTAAAGTCGACCTCGAGCTCATTGAGGATAATATGCGAGGCCATAGAGCAGGCGCCAGGTTTGTAATAAAGCTTCATTTCACGGTATTCCTGTTGTTGTCCTTGTGGAGCTTTAGATAATATCTAATGGAAATTAGATTACTAGAAGTAACCATGAATTTGGTGCTAGAATTGGGTTACCGCACAGAAACTTAGTCACTCTTATGTCATTGAAAGTTAGGCTGAATAAAAGTCCTAAACCACCCCAACCCTGTATGCTTACAGAATGTATGGCGGTCATTTCCGGTGCCTGGGCGCCCAATGTGATTTGGTGTTTACGCGCTGGACCGCGCCGCTTTAATGAGTTGCGAATTGATATCCCACCGATTTCGGCAAAGGTACTTTCAACTCGCCTAACGGAGCTATTAGAGCGCGGCGTTATTGTCCGCCATGTACGTGATACCTCTCCACCCTCGGTGGAGTATGAGCTGACCGAGCTTGGCCACGAACTTATTCCAGCATTAGACGAAATCGTGAAGGTCGGGCACAAACTTAAAACCATGGGCTATCTACAAAAGCAGTACGACTAGCACCATAACCACGGATGAGTTATGACTTTTCGCATGGTCATCGAGTGAATTTTGCGTATAGTAGTGGCTATCTAACGTAAACTTTTAACTTGTTGATGCTCGACGCAAAAGCCCTTTTTTACACCAGTGCCGCAGCCGTATTTGTTATGGCGCTACTGAACTTTATTACTTGGCGGGCCAACCGTAATTTTGTCGGTATTGGCTTGTACGTGTTTTATCCCGTGTGCTTGTTATTGGCGATTTTACTGTTCGCGTTGAAGAGCACCGTTGATGTGGGCTCACAGGCGTTAGTGGTACTGGCTAACATTAGCTTTATGCTCGGCTCCATTATTCATGTGTTAGCCATCAGCCGTTTTTTAGATTACAAAGGTTTTGTTACCACCTTATTTATTTTCGTTAGCGCTTTTTTACTCCTTGGCTTTACCTACTTTATGTTCTTCGACAGTAACTTACGTACTAGGGTGCTGCTGTCAGATTTACAACATATTGCTGAAGCACTGTGTCTAACCTACATTGTTATTCGCTACGGACGACATAAATACCCCAGCGCCAGTTTGGTGTATTTAATTGCCTTAGTGATGTGTTTAGGCATATTCAGCGCCCGCACAATTTGGATTGGCGATATCGACCGTTTCAGCCTGATCCGTAATGATTGGTTTAGTATGACGCTGCTAATTAATGGCGTGCTAGCGCCGATGCTCTACGCTGCTGGTTTGGCGTTATTCTGTAACGAGCGTCGCGAGCTTAACCTTAATCAACTCACAGCCAAGGCGCAGAAAGATTTAGAAATTCGCGGCCTGTTTTTATCTACCGTCAGTCATGAGATTCGCACCCCACTCAATGGCATATTAGGTAGTGCGCAATTGATCATGAACCAATCCAATAACCCCAAAAACAAACCCTATTGTGAAGCCATTATCAACTCAGCCGAGTCGCTTAACTTGCTCATTGATAAAGTCCTTGAGTATGCGAGCTTGGACCAAAGTGATGAAGCCCTCTTTGAAGAAGACGTAGAGTTACGCACTTGGATTAATAACCTGTGTTTGTTGCTAAGCCCGCTGGCAGAGCAAAAAGGGGTCAAGTTTGAGTTGAACTTTAACTTGCCGCGACAAGCCTGTTATTACTGCGACCACCAAAAAATACGGCAGGTACTGATTAACCTAGTAGGTAATGCCATCAAATTTACCGACCGAGGTGAAGTGATTCTACAAGTAGACTTATTGCGTGAAGGCCAAGAAGAGCACACCCTACGCTTTAGTGTTATTGATTCAGGCCCTGGCATAGAGCAAGAAGAAATTCAGTATCTAACCGAACCTTATGTGCAAAGTAGCGCCGGTAAACTCAAGGGCGGCTCTGGCCTGGGCTTAGCAATCACCAGCCGGCTGCTAGAACACTTAGGCAGCCAGCTTATTATTGATAGTGAAGTTGGCAAAGGCAGTACCTTTAGCTTTGATATGCGCTTAACTGTGGGCGAGCTTAGCCTCGTTGAGAAACGTCCGCAAACGACCCATTACCTCACCGGCCTTGATGTGTTGTTAGTAGAAGATCTCGACCTTAACCAAAAGATTGCCATAGAGTTTATGGCCGAGGACGAGCATCGAGTGAAGCTCGCTACCGATGGCCATAGCGCCATTGAACTGATGCAGCAGTATCATTTTGATGTGGTGTTATTGGACATGAATTTACCCGACTTAAGCGGCCAAGAGGTGATCCGACGCTTGAAAAATATCGACCATCGCAATCATCGCACGCCGTTTTTAGCCTTTACTGCCAGCCTCAGCCCCGATGAAGTGAAAGAATACTTGGCTTTGGGGATCAAAGACATTGTCGGCAAACCTATAAAACAAGAAAAGCTGCGCCAAGCATTAAGTGACTCGCAGTCCAGTCAAGCACCTAATTTGAGCGTTGAGCTTAAAGATGTGCTCTACGATGAAACCGCCGCAGAGCAAATGGCCAATACCTTTGAAGAGCAAGAGCTGACCTCTATTTATAATGAGTTCGTGCTTTCAGCCCGTAACAAACTGCTGCGTTGCCAGCAACTTATGGCCAGTGATAAAGAGCAGTGCATCAAAGTGTTACACCGCCAAGCCAGTACAGCTTTGCAACTCGGGTTTAATCGCTACGGCATGGCGTTAAAGAAAATTGAACGGCGATTGCTTGAGGATAAGCCGCTAGATACTCACCTAAGCGATTGCCTTGAGTTATGGCAACAAAGCTTAGAGCTGTACCTTAAATCAATGCGCGCCCAAGTCTAACGGCCATAATCATCATCAAAGCGGACGATATCATCTTCTTCAAGGTACGCACCGCTTTGCACCTCAATCACCCGCGCGACAGTGTTTGAGGCGTTGCTCAGGCGGTGTTTTTGTCCCGCAGCGATAAAAGTTGATTGTCCGGCGCTAAGCTGGCTTTGCTGGCCATCAATCTCCACCAGCACAGTGCCGCTAACAACCACCCAATGCTCAGCGCGATGTTGATGTAGCTGCAAAGACAGTCGCGTCTTGGCATGAAGCATAATGTGCTTTACTTTAAAACCTGCCCCCTCATTAAGCACCTCGTAGCTGCCCCAAGGTCGAAATACTTGGCGGTGACGCAAACGCCGCTGTGGGTATTGCTCACTGACTTGGCTAAGCAGAGCTGGCATAGTGTGCAGCTGCGATTTGGCTGCCACCAAGGTGGTATCACCGCTTTGCACCACGGCCAAATCATGCACTCCTAAGGTCGCCACTACCTGATGCTCGTCAGTTACCACTAAGTTGTTATGACTATCTTGCAGCACCGCTTCGCCAATCACCGCATTGCCATGATGATCTTGCTCTGTGTGTTGCCATACTTGCGCAAAGCTGCCTAGGTCGGCCCATTGCAGTGGCAACGGGCAAGTAAGCACCTGTTCGCTATGCTCCAGCAGAGTATAATCAATAGAGTCACTGGGCACGTGTTGCCAGGCATCGGCATCGACACGAACAAAATCAAGATCGCGGTGAAAGTGCGCCGCTTTGCGCAGCGCAGCCATCATCTGTGGTTGGTGTTGCTCTAGCTCTCGCACAAAACAGCCACTGGTAAACAAAAACATACCGGAATTCCAGTAGTAATTCCCGTGTTCGATATACTGCTGCGCTAGCGCGTATGAGGGCTTTTCCTTAAAGTGCTGTACATGAAATAGATTGGTCGCCTGTTCTGCGGCTTTACCTTTTAAAATGTAGCCATATTCTGTGGCGGCGCGCGTGGGTTCAATGGCGAACGTAAGTAGCGCCTGATCACTGTGCTGCGCTAACGCCGGTAAACGCTCAATTAAACACGCGGGATTGGCAATCGCATGATCCGCCGGGGTCACAAATAAGCTGGCACTGGGATAATATTGCTGTGCCCACAGCGCGGCAATAGCCACCGCTGCGGCAGTATTTTTGCTCTGTGGCTCGAGAATAATGGCGCAGGGTTCAATGCCTACCTCCAGTAGTTGCTGCGCGACCATAAATCGATGTTCGGCGTTACACACCACCAGCGGTGGCAGTAAGCAGTGATGCTGTACTCGCAGTGCTGCTTGCTGTAACAGTGACTGCTCACCATCGAGGCATAAGAATTGTTTTGGACGGTCTTGGCGCGATAACGGCCATAAACGCGTACCGCTGCCGCCCGCTAAAAGCACAGGTAAAATCAACATACCAGCTCAGAACTAATAATCGAATAACGATTATACCAGTTCTTCATGGCGTTGATTAAGCCTTGGGTCGATCTGGACCTGGATCTCCATACTGAGCTAGTTGCTCTTGCAGTGCCGCCTGAAATGCGGGCCGAGCACAGGCCCGCTGAAGGTACGCATTACAGGCTTTAAATTCGGCCAAGGCGTCAAAGCGCGCCACTAACCGCAGTACATCGGCCATTAAAATATCGGCGATAGAAAAGTCGGCGGCCAACCACTGCCGCTGCGTCAACACTTGCTCCATGTGCGTCAGTCGAGCGCGTAAAAAGGCATCTAACTGCTTTCGGGCTGGGGTGTCATTGCTATCACCAAAGAACTGGTAAATAGACCAGGGTAAACTAGCGGCTTCAACCGAGTTTAACGCTGCAAAAACCCATTCAATCACCTTACTCCGCTCGCTGGCAACACTGGGCATCAGTACCGTGCTTTTCTCGCCGAGATGTAACAAGATAGCGCCGCTTTCAAACACCGACAGCTCACCATCTTCGAGCCAGGGAATTTGCCCAAACGGTTGCCGGGCAAAATGCTCAGCGCTTCTATTTTTAAATGCCACAGTGGCAACGCGGTAATCGAGACCGGCTTCTTTTAATGCCCAACGTACGCGCAAATCACGCACATAGCCGCGCGGTAGTTCTGGCACCCAGTCGTAGGTGAAAAGAGTCATCTGAGTCACCGCACACCTCCTTGTTATTGCTAATCCTCTTAGCCTAGCAGCTTAAAAGTGATTATGCCGTGGCCAGGGGTTTACAAATTGAGCTCAAAGTCATCCGCATCCTGCCATGCGGGAAAAGACTCCTTATAGTCCTCTAACTGCGCTAAATCCAAGGTAACCGTAATCGTCTGGGCCTTATTATCCTCGCCATAAGCGAGCTGCTTGCCATCGAAGCGATAAGCTGCGGTGCCGCCATTGTGCTCAACACCTTGACCATCTTCACCAACCCGGTTGACCGCTAACACGTAACACTGGTTTTCTATGGCCCGGGCTTTTAATAACGTATCCCAGGCATCGCGCCGAGCAGCTGGCCAATTGGCAATATTAACCATCACATCATAATCATTACGGTTACGTTGGAATACGCCAAAACGCAGGTCATAACATACTTGAGGAAGGACTCTGACCCCTTTTACGGTGAACACCTTGCGCGCTGTGCCGGCGTCCATGTGCTCACCCTCTTTGCCTAAGCAAAATAGATGGCGTTTGTCGTAATAATCCAGCTCGCCATTGGGCTGCACCCAATATAGGCGGTTAAACTTGCCTGTCTCGTCGGCACTAATAACACTGGCGCACAAAACCGCTTGGCGGCGCTGGGCCTGGTCTTTAAGCCAAGCAATAATGCGCTCACTGTAACGCTCCACATTTGGTTCGGCGACAGCGAACCCAGTGGCGAAGGTCTCGCTCAGCAAGATTAAATCAACCTCTGGTAGCGATTGCAGCTGCGTCGCTAAGTGTGCGAGGTTTGCCTCTACGTCCAACCAGTAAATGTCATGCTGTAGCAAAGCCACGGTTAGTTTCGACATCGTTACTCCTGTTGCTCATAGATATTTACTGGCACCGATAAACGCGCCCCACCTATATTGATATGCTGCCATTGCGGCGTTGTTAAAGTAAACTCCCCTGCTGCCAAAGCCTGCTTAATTTGCTCTTCATCGTCAGTGGCGTTGGCTACCTGCAAGTGATAACTCTGCCACTGCTGTTGCTGGTTTTCGGTGAACATCACCCCTTGCAGATAATTGTGTTGCTGGTGCAGTAATAGCCATTCTAACTGCTGATCTTGGTTCACATCGGCAGCGATGAGGTACAAAGAAGCTCCCTGGCCATAATATTTGTAGAAGTTACTGCTATGGATAAACTGTAACAAGCTGGAAGGAGGTTGATTAGCTGCATCAGCAATGCGCACCCCTTGCAGCCATTGTGACTGCCATTTTTCAAAGTCGCTGGGCTCATCACGATCAGCATATAAGCGAACTATACGCGCTTTGAGAGAGTCATTGTCAGTATGCTGTTGTATTTGCTGCAGCGCCTCAAAGCCTGCCTTGCCAAGTTCCCTGTAAAAGTAATACACATCAAACTCATCGGCACTGACCTGCCCCGATTGCAACCGTTGCACTTGGCTTTGCGCACTGAGCTGTTGCAAATTAGCAAGCGGTGAATTAACCGCCAACAACGCCGCGAATAAAGCGGCGCAGCCGATAACGTTGATTTTATGCACCCAAATTAGCCACTGCTGACGCTTGATGATAATAGCTCCGCAGTAACTGAAGGCAAAGTACGTCAAGGTGGCGCTGATCAGCACTCCCCACCCCCGGCTCACTGTTAGGCCATACTGTTCAATACGCAGCCACAGGCCGTAATGTGCCAACATTGCGTATAGCGGTAAAGTCAGCAGCGCCAATAGCATCATCCCACGCCACCAGCGATAGTAAGGCAGAGCATCGGTTCGGCTGTACACGGTATTGAAGAAGAACAACAAACTCGCTTGCATCCACAGCAGCATTAAGGTGCTGTTCTCCAGCTGCCAGAGCGACTCTAATCCGGTAAATGGCAGACTGGCGATAAAGGTAATGGCCAGCACAGCAAGCACGGGCAGTAAAAATTTTGCTAAAATTTTCAGTAGCTTTTCAATATTTTCGACAGCCGAAAGCAGGCTTCTAAGGGCAATAGCAGCCCCAGCAAACGCACAGGTAAGCACTGGAATACTAACCCAAGGTTCATCGAGCAGATCAGCTAAAACTTCAATGCCAATGGTGCTGAATAGCTCGCCACCAAGAAGCAAAATAAGCCATAAAGCTAAAGCAAAGAAGCAGCATAAACTAAACTGAATAAAGTGCTGCCAAGATAGCTCGTACAACTGCCGATAGGTGATCGACTCGCCCCGGCTATATAAAGTAGCTACATTAAGTAGCTTTAACGTGGTGATTAAGGCACATAATACAAAGGTGACAATCAAGGCGTCGTTATTAAAGAGCTCTTGTTGTGGCTGCTGCGCACCGATATACATCCCCAACACACTCAACAACAGCGAGTAGGGCGCGGCTAAAGTTAAAAAGCGCCGCCAACCTGCGCGTTCTAATCGCAGGTAACATAATCCAGGAAAGACGATAGTCAGGGTAACTAAACCCACCAACCAGGTGGGCGATTGCGCTGGCCAGTTGCCATTGTCAACGGCTAAGTACAGCCACACCAGCAAGGCACTTTGCAGCAAAGCCTGAGGCACTAACCACCGTAAAATAAAGTGCTGTTTCTCGGTCATGAGTATGTTCCTATCCTTAGTCGTTCACACTCACCATACGCTATTTTTAGCACCTTGCGCAAAATCCTTATCGGGACACGAACAACATTATTGTTGGGCGTTGTATGGCCACGTGTGGAAGGTTTTAATATACAGCTGCTCTACTTCCTCTCTCGCCCAAGGCGTACGACGTAAGAACTTCAGTGATGACTTCACCGAGGGATCATTCTTAAAGCTGTTAATATTGATGTGCTGCGCTAGCACCTGCCAGCCATAATGCTCGACTAGACGAGTCACTATTTGTTCCAGCTTAACGCCATGCAGGGGGTTATTGGGTTGATTATCCATTGTACTTAGCCTTTTAAACAGGGCGCGATTGGCCTCATAGCGCTAAGAATACCATGCAATGCGCAGCGACTGGAAACTGCCGCTGTGCATTGTCTAGCGCACTGCTAATCATTGATTGTAACAACAACTCCTAGCTCTTTAGCGGCGTCATTTATAATGCGCGTACATCTCATCCAAGGTTTGCGACAAACCATCTTCTTGCACCACGCGCACATGCTGACGATTCAGACCACGTATGTTATTCACCCCACATGAGTGAGCAATCAGACCGATGCCATAGTGGATATATTTATTGTAGTTAGCAACGCGCTGAGTTTTATCAACTACATCAAGCCCTTTCATCAGTTTCGGGTTGTGGGTGGTGATCCCTGTTGGACAAGTGTCTTTGTTGCATTGCAGCGCCTGAATACACCCCAAGGAAAACATGTGGCCACGAGCCGAGACCACAAAATCGGCGCCCAAGGCAATCGCCCAGGCCACTTTGGAAGGCACAATCAACTTGCCAGAAACAATGACACGAATACGACCACGTAATCCATTACGCTCAAGCAAGTCGACCACCCAAGGCAGGCTCTCTTTCAATGGCAAACCAACCGAGTCCAGCAGCGGTTGAGGGGCAGCACCGGTGCCGCCATCAGCGCTATCAATAGTGATAAAATCTGGCGCACTGTGCTCGCCACGTTGTTTAATCAGGGCCACCAGTTGCTCAAGCCACTGGGTTTCCCCTAATACCGCCTTAAATCCCGTAGGTTTCCCCGTCACCTCACGCACGTGGTTTATCATATCCAGCAAATCACTGACGCTTTTAATTTCCGGATGTCCATTCGGGCTTATGGAGTCTTTGCCCTCAGGAATACCACGAATTTTGGCGATTTCAGCGTTGACCTTAACCCCAGGTAACATCCCGCCTTTACCGGGCTTTGCACCTTGACTCATTTTGATCTCGAACATTTTCACTTGCTCATGGGCCGCCACTTCCTTGAGTTTATGATCACTGAGCTGGCCATGCTCATCACGCACCCCATATTTGGCGGTGCCAATTTGAAAGACAATATCGGCGCCCCCCTCAAGGTGATAGGGGCTCAATCCCCCCTCACCGGTATTCATCCAGCACCCCGCTTGGCGGGCTCCGCGCGATAGCGCCAACACGGCGCGTTTAGATAAAGCGCCATAACTCATGCCAGAGATATTAAACACCGCCTTCGCGGTGTAGGGGTGGCGAGATTGCTCACCGAGCACAATCGGCTCAGGGTCGATGGCGTCTTCTTCTAAGGTGGGAAAGGCACAATTCATAAACATAATAGTGCCGGCTGGGTCTAAGCTTTGTGTGGAGCCAAATGCGGAGGTGCGATCAACATTTTTCGCAGCTTTGTATACCCAGCTGCGCTCGGCACGGTTGAACGGCATTTCCTCGCGGTCCATGGCGAAGAAATATTGCCGAAAAAACTCGCCTTGGCGCTCGAAAAAATAACGAAACCGACCAATTACTGGATAGTTTCGACGAATTGCATGCTTGTTCTGATTAACATCAACAATATAAAAATAAATCACCACCAGTACGATGATGCCCAACGCCAGTAAAAACAGACTGGTCAAAAAGTCGATGGCGTAAATGAAAAAGTCGCTCATCAGCTAACCCCTTGTTGTCCCTAATGCTATGCAGATTTACATATAGTGAGGCAATTGACCAGACTGTTAATAGGGTTATTTTCTTTCTACCTAGAGTACAGCGATTGAAACAGAAGTACGCAGCACCATTAGTAATAACCGTTTTTGCCGTAGGGCACTTCTAAAGTGTTATCTTGTTGGCGGGTCGGCTGACCACACATTTCATCGTAAGCACTGCTATGGCGCAGTACCATGGCGTGATAGGCAATATCATCGAACAGCTTTTGAATATGCAATGGGCTATTGGCTTTGAGGATCTCGCCACGAGGGTCTTTGACATAGTATTCAATATTGTTGATTACTACCGACACTTGATACAACGCCATATCCAATGAGTGGATCACTACTTTTTGAATCGGTTGATGATGCTGCAGGTTAGTAAAGTCGATACCCATGATTTGCTCCAAACATTAAGGTTTAAAGCTATACGTAAGCAAAGGCCATGGCGATTAAAGCATGCTATGATGGCCTTGCCCATTAGTTATAGTAATAATCATGTCACCGCCTATTCGTGTCGCTAAGTTTTTATCTCATGCTGGGGTTTGCTCACGCCGCCAAGCCTCAAGACTGATTACCGCCGAGCGAGTGAGGGTCAACGGTGCCTTGGCGCAACACATTACCCATGTCAGTTCCCATGACCATATCACCGTGGATGGCGAGGAAGTGCTGGGACTGGCGCCGAAACGTTATTTTGCTTATCACAAACCAGTGGGCATTGATTGCAAGCTGCAACCACACAATCCTCATAGTCTTATTCATCACCTCCCAGCTGGACCCCGTGTCTACCCGGTTGGTCGCCTTGATAAAGACTCACGCGGATTACTGATATTGACCAATGACGGTGCGCTGTGCCAACGCCTCTCACACCCCGACTTTGCACATCAAAAAGAGTATTGGGTTGAAGTTGATAAACCATTAAACCCCGAGTTTTTTGTGCACATGCGCAGTGGCATTACTCTGGGCGAACACACGACGCGTCCCTGTGTTTGCGAACCTCTTTCAACAACTCGCTTTAAAATCATCCTGACCCAAGGGCTTAACCGGCAAATTCGTAAAATGGCGAAACACTGCGGCTACCGGGTTACCGACCTTATGCGTGTGCGTATAGGAGACTATGTACTGCAACCCGAGCTGATCAACGAACACCATTTTCAAGCACTGACAGCGGAGCAGGTGTACGGATTACAAAAATAACTTGACGACATTGACTACAAGTGTAATCTTTAGTTTAAGAATTACATTTGTGAGCAATACTATGATCGAGTTGTCGAAAGCCGAATTTGCCGTTATGGAAGCCCTTTGGCAAGGCCATCCAGCGAAAGCCAGTGAGGTGGTTGCACGCCTGAGCGACGACACCCAGTGGCATGAAAAAACCATAAAAACGCTGCTAGGCCGACTAGTAAAAAAACAGGCGGTCAGCTTTGAAAAACAGGGCCGTTTATACAGTTACACACCCACAATTGGCCGCGAAGAATATACCCTCAAGCAAAGTAAAAGCCTAATACAACGATTTTTTAGTGGCCGTATTGCGCCATTAGTCAGTGGTTTTGCGAAAACAGAGCAACTGTCACAGCAAGATATCAACGAACTCAAAGCCGTTATAAAAGAGTGGGAAGACCAACAAGGAAAGTAATATGTTTGCCTGGATCATCGCCCAACAAGCTTGGCTCTCTGCGCTGTTAATAACACTTATTATTGTCGAGCGCTATGCCCTTAAATCATTGACCGCCCGTTTTATATACGGCCTGTGGCTTGTGGTTCCTGCAGCGCTCATCGCGCAACATGTTGAGCTCACCCAATCGGTGGCATCAGCCACAGTGCTAAACAGTTACATCGTGACGCCTCTACAGCAAGCGAGTACGCACGTTAGCATGAATTGGGAAATCACTTATTGGTTTGTGGTCACGGTGTTATTGCTAGGTGTTCTCATGCAGCATGCACAGTTTCAACGCCGCATAGGCGCTAAACTGACCAGCACCGCTAACGTAAGCAATGCATCACTGCCTATCTACGAGAGCACAAAAATAAACTCCCCCATGCTTGTCGGCTTTATAAGGCCACGTATTGTGCTACCCAGCTACCTGGTAACACAGCATAACCCCGATACCTTGGCTTTGATGATTGAACATGAGCTTGTGCACCTAAGACGCCATGACAACATCATTAATGCCGCTGCCTTAGGTTGTGTGATTTTAATGTGGTTCAACCCACTGACATGGCTAGGATACTTCAGCTTAAGACGCACCCAAGAGCTGGCCTGCGATGAACTGGTATTGGCAAATAAATCGGCCACACAGCGCTTGCTGTATGGCAAATCTATGGTCGAATGTGCGAGTCGTTCGCAACTGCACAGCTTGGCTTATTCATACTACGGAGATAAAAACATGATGTTACAACGCTTACATAATATGCAATCGGCCAATCGGGGTCATATCGTCGCTAAAGTGCTGAGTATTTTACTCGCACTCGCGAGCCTCACGCTGATTGCCACAACACAAGCAGGTGAAGGACGCAATCAAGACAAAGCCGACCAACCGCAAGCAGTGATGCGTATAGAACCAAAGTACCCAATTGAGGCTGCGGAACAAAAAATTTCCGGTTCTGTGGTTTTGCGATTCCAAATTGGCGAAGATGGTTCGGTGAACAATGTCTCGGTGGTGAAATCACAGCCAGCCCAAGTGTTTGACAAAGAGGCGGTGCGCGCGCTTGAACAATGGCAGTACCAGCCTTATCCGGATCCTGAGCATGAGCACCTAGTGCAACTTGATTTCAAACTCAGCAACGACGTGCAATTGCCTGACTTAACCGAGCGCATTAACGTCACTTCGCACTAATTCGCGACTAACAAAAATATAAAGCAAGACCCTTAAATTAGGTGCTTGCTTTGTGTTTTTCGTTAACACCAGAAAAGTGCTAAATACTCAGTGCGATCATAGCAATGGGGCAGGCATAGGAAACCGCCCAAATTAATGAGCGCAGCAAATGTAAATCAAACCAATAGCAAAGACAGTACAACACCCGCGCAACAATATAGCTGATAGCCAAGGTATCCATAACCGCAGCTTGTTTATTGGCGCCAATCACCACAGCTAACGCCACAGCAAAAATAATCAGGGACTCGAAGCTATTTTGGTGCGCTGCTAACGCTCTTGCGCCAAAGCCAGTAAGCGCTTGTTGTTGCGCCCTAGGATGGCGATTATCGTACCCCCCTTGCTGTTTCTGCGCCCAAGCGAGCGGCGCTTTGGCAAGTATAGGTAACACACAGGCGATCAACGCACACACAACTAATACACTCATAATCGTTCCTTTTTAAAGGCCACAGGCTTGGTACTACCCTAATCCAATGATAAGCCCGGTGCTAGGTTATTGTTTTTTACGCATCACAGCTCCTATTTTAGCCCCTAAAACAGACACCAAGGTTAAATAATTGTAAATTACAGCTTGCAATTGTACCTCTTTAGTCTATTTTCTGATCGGAGGTCACACCTCTACCCTGATGGAAATAACAATCAACAGGAACACACATGAAAATAAAACTAATCTCTCTCGCGCTTACGCTCGGAATGAGCCAAGGCGTTTTCGCAACTGAGGGCGTTGCCTTCATCCACGGCACAGGCCAGCAAAGCGATGCCTATAACGACTACTGGACCAGTGGTTTTGTTGATAAGGTGCGTCAAGGCATTGCCAACCCCAATAACTTTACGGTGATTAATTGTGACTTTGAGCAGTTTATGTGGGCCGAAGGCGCCGCAGGTTGCCTAGCCGATTCATTAAACAGCTTTATTGCCAACAAAAATATTACTGACTTAACGCTGATCACTCATTCAAACGGCGGCAATGTGGTGCGTTGGATCCTCTCCAACCCCACGTGGGATAGCCGTTACCCAAGTATCATCAATAAAGTCAATCACACCATCGCCTTGGCCCCCTCCAGTGGCGGCACCCCTTTGGCCGATGCGGTGATTGCCGGTAACACCTTTGAGCAAGGGTTAGGTTGGATCCTCGGCTACGGCAATGACGCAGTAAAACAGCAACAAGTGTCTTGGATGGCTGCTTATAATGCCGAGTGGTTAAAAGGTACGCCGAATCGCCCAACTCTCCCCTCACGTTTTGAAACAGTGATCGGCAGTGACGTTGAGTCTGCGGTGTGGGATTCGGATAGTTATTGCGGTGGTTATCAAAATCAAGTTGGCCTAGAGGTCACGCAAAACTGGCTTGATAACTGCTCCGACGGCTTTCTGGAGTGCAGTTCTCAAGCTCTAGCGGGCTCGGTATGGTTTACCGATAAATCACGCACCCGTGGCAGTGAGCCACTAAGCCACCAGCAAAGTCGTCGCGACTGCTTTGGCCTGGGCGATATGCTGAAAAACAGAATATAGGAGCCAGACATGAAATACACACTAACCCTGAGTGCTCTGGCCATGATGACCAGCGCCGCAATGGCCAATGAACAAACCATATATCAGTGGCCTAATGTATATCAAGGCGACAACACCAGCTTGCAACAGTTAACAAAAAGCAGCCATGAATACTGGCAAACGGTCAGTGGTCGAGAGCTCAAACAAGGTGTGGCTGTGCACGTCACCCAAGCCGACCACCTCATCCGCGTTGCACCAAAAGCGCGCTTTGACAGCGGCACAGTGATTAAACCGCAACAATTGCAAATGGATAAACTGCAACTGCGAGATGCAAAAAGCAACGCCTCACTGGCGCTAAAGAGCATAGCCGCGCAGCAACAAATGCAGCAAGCGGGCTTTAAAGATGGCAGTGTTGCCATTCAGATCAAAAATGTCAGTGCGCAAAACAAGCCGATGCTACAAAGTACTCAGTCACTGGGTGACGATGACCAATATCTGCTGCATGTAGTAGAGAAAGATTCACCCTATGCACTGAAAGCCCACGCCGATTTCAGAGTCGATGAACAACAGCGTTCTCTTGCTATGGATTTATCTATGGCGCAGCAGGGCAACGCTAGCAAGGCTGCCAACAATGTTTCGCTGCGTGTTCACAGCCCGGTGGATGAACAACTCTCTGCTCGTTACGCCAACGGTAAAGTGATTTTCAGCCAGCCGTTACAGCATGTAGGAGCGGCGCAAGGATTTTATGAAATAGAAGCCGACACCACAGTAAACATTAACGGCCAACAGGTTAAACGCACCATAAAACTGCCTTTTGTGTATAGTAAAGACACTATTACCATGAAAACCGCAAAAGTCAGTGCGCTCGGTAATAACCGTTTCCAAGCCAGCGTACCGGTGAGTGTGAGTGATGAAGGCCGTTACGCTATTCGCGCTACGCTGCAAGGAATGGTAGCAGGTAAGGCAACCAAGCTGGCTACTGTCGAGGTCGCGAAAGCGATAAAAGGTGTTGATACTTTTACCCTGCCTTTCGATGTTGCCACAGCGGCAACGGGGCCATTCAAGTTGGTGGATGTTGAGTTAAGTGACCACACTCGGATGCTGAAATTCACCCCCACACAGAAGTTTGTTAAAGGCCCGGTAGCCGGGTTTTAAGCGCACGATGATATGCACCCAATATCAGGCTTGGCTTGGTATTGGGTTTACCCTAGCTACGCCTACAAGCACCTTGGGGTAGTTATTACCTTGGTTAATAATGAGTATCTAATTTCCTCATTAGCCAACGCTACAACACCATGATAACTTAAAGTTTTTCTTATTGGTTGAATTCATGGCTTGGGTGTTGTTGACATTGTTAGCGGCCTTTTCGCAAAGCTGGCGCAACGCTCTGCAGAGCCAGCTGAGTTGCCATACCTCCAGCCTTGCGGTCACCCTTGCACGGTTTATCGTTGCCGGCCCACTCGCTGGTGTTTATCTTGCTGTGCTTTACCAAGTTCAACCAACCCAGCTGATCACCCCATCACCGACCTTACTCTACTACGTCGTTGGCGCAGCGCTGATGCAAATACTCGCCACCGCCTTGATGGTACGATTATTCAAAATGAACAACTACGCTGTGGGCGCAGGGCTGGCAAAGAGCGAAGCCTTGGTCGCAGCTATTTTAGGTATGTTGTTTTTTGGCTCAACGCTCTCGTTATTGGGCTGGTTTGGGGTTATTCTCGGCGCCATTGCGGTCATGCTATTGTCGGGCCCAAGCTTGCGCACTCTCAATGGGCCAACGGTGTTGCTGGGGCTTGCCTGTGGCAGTAGTTTCGCCCTCACCTCTTTATGGGTGCGCCAAGCGAGTCTCAGTTCGGGACTGACCTTTCCGCATAGTGCTGCTTGGGTTTTATTATTTGTACTTACCCTGCAAACCCTCATTTTACTGGCCTATCTCGGCTATAAAGATCGGCCCGCATTATTAAGCTTATGGCGATACCGGCGACTAACGGCTTGGATCAGCTTAACCAGCTGCATTGGCTCTATTGGCTGGTTTAGTGCTATGAGTTTAGAGCACGTCGCCTATGTAAAAACCTTGGGCCAAGTGGAGGTATTTTTCACCATGCTAATCTCCTATCTATGGCTCAAACAGCCAGTAAAACGCCGTGACAGCCTAGGCCTGCTGCTGATTGCTATAGCAGCTATTGCAGTGATGTGGGGATAACAGCGGGTTATATGTACTAACATCGCGCTGTATATTGCCACGCAGTGGAGGCTCAGTACGCACGTAGGTGAATGCCGAGCCAAAACATTTATTTCGACTATTTAATAAACGTACCCGATGTATCGAAGCCAAAGGTAGTCGACGTTGTTGTGACATCGTCTTCACCAAGCTCTGAATTATAGACGGTGATATCTGTATCACTCACTTCTATGCGGCTGATATTACTCGTCAGTGTAAAGTCGCCGATCGCTTCCAGGCTAGAATGTTTATAAACAAACCCTTTTAAGGCCAGCAGTTTATTCCCCGAGTAATACTTCACGAGCGCATAATCAACACCGTCTTTGTTGACGAAAGTGATACTCGGCGTGTGCCCTTGTATCCTGGCAGCCAAAAATGGCACCTTATTCTCATCGTAACTGAGAATATAAGTGTCTTGGGTCGGCAAGCAAATTCCTGATTTATCTTTATGGAGAAGCTTTACCTGAGTAAAATCCACATCGGCTTTGTTATTAACAACTTCAATAGGCTTAGTAACTTTGATAGCGAGGCAATCAGAAGCACTAACGAATTGGCTTAATAAAAGAAAAATAATCGAAGCGAAAAAGCGATAGCTCTTCATTGTTTAAATCTCCTAGTTTAACTTTAAAGCATCTTCCCTTACTTGTTGTCGCTGCCCGCCTTTTCTGCGTTAGCTTAGAGCTCAGCGATTAATTGAGAAAGCCTCTGTTGTATAGGCACCGCTTTTAGGCTCAAAATTGCTTATCTCATTTATTTAATAGCCATTGTATGTAGTAATATTGTTGGGCACGGATAGAAAAGGAACACCCCATGCAAGGAACTAAGCAGCTCACTTATATTACCCTTATCGTTATTCTCTTAACAATGTTCACTGCACAAGCTCATTCTGAAGATAAAGAGCTAACTTCCATAACGGATAACCCAGGTTTTAACTACTTTAAATCTACCTTATTACAAGTTATCGAGCAAAGAAGACCTGAACTATCGGGGCAGCACCACTTTTATGTGGCTCACTACCGCGAAGGCAGCGAATACACTTATATGTTTTGGCAAGAAGCAAGGCTATTTTGGATTTTACACCTAGGTACCCCTGAGGAATACGGTTGGATGTCAATGCTATTACCTAGTAGTGGCGAGTTACTGCATATCGATAAGGATGTCGTCGCCACTCAAGAGGAGGTGGGCACAAGCATTTATATGGTAAGCCAACAATGGATAAATGATAAAATTTTTAAGTGTGTGGTCGACGGTGATTTAATCACCGTCACCTACCCCTAGTTCGCCACCTTTAAGGTAATCACCCCAGCGATAATCAATAACACACCGAAATAGCGCATTAATGATGAGCTGTCGCCGTAGAAGAACACCCCAACCAAGAAGGTGCCTGCGGCGCCTATGCCTGTCCAAACCGCATAGGCAGTGCCAATTGGAATGGTCTTTTGCGCCAGCCAAAGTAAAAAGCCACTAACACCCATAAATACAATTGCCATGGCTATCCCTAACCAGCGCGTTTGTGGCTCCTGAGCCAGTTTTAACCCTACAGGCCAACCAATTTCAAATAACCCTGCGCAAATCAAATACAACCACGCCATTAAGAGGCTCCTTTAACTAACTTCACTTGGTATAGATCATCGCGACGATCCTTAAGGTTGCGCACTGTGCCTTCACTGTGGAGAATTTTCAACTTATCCATATCAAGATCGGAGAACAACAACATCTCAGTGTTAGGCGTGGCTTCGTTCAAGCAAGCATCATGAGGAAAAGAAAAATCCGATGGCGTTAATACCGCAGCTTGCGAGTACTGCACGTCTAAACTTTCCACTTCCGGTAAATTACCCACACTGCCTGCGATGACTACATAGCATTCATTTTCAATGGCGCGCGCTTGGGCACAATGGCGCACGCGTAAGTAACTGTTTTTAGTATCAGTCCAAAAGGGTACAAAGAGAATATCCAATCCCTGCTCGGCAAGAATACGCGCCAGTTCGGGAAACTCTACATCGTAGCAAATCTGAATTCCGACTCGTCCGGCATCAGTATCAAATACCGCTATTTTATCACCACCTTGGATCACCCAGTCATTGGCCTCATGAGGGGTAATATGGATTTTGCGCTGTTCATCCACTTTACCACTGCGATGACACAGGTAACTGACATTATAAATAGTGTCATTCTCAGCAACCGGCATTGAGCCGGTAATAATATTGGCGTTGTACTCCACCGCCATACGCGACATCGCATCAACGAGCGTGCTGGTATACTCAGCTAAAAAGCGAATCGCCTCGGTCTGGCTGCGATGTTCTTGTATGCCCATCAACGGCATATTGAAAAACTCAGGGAAGAGAATGAAATCGCTTTGGTAGTCGGAAACGGTATCGACAAAATACTCCACTTGCTTAAGCAGCTCATCGACGCTTTCAACACTGCGCATCTGCCATTGCACCGCACCCACACGAACAATCGATTTGGTGCTTTCAATAACCGTATCGGTAGGCTCAAAGAGAATATTATTCCACTCCAGTAAGGTGGCATAACCCACCGATTCTTCATCCTCTGGCAGATATTTCTTTAACAGCCGCTTGACCTGAAAGTCGTTGGCAAGCTGAAAGCTGAGGATTGGGTCATACACCTCTTTCCTATCCACCTTTTCGATGTATTCCATAGGCGACATCTGGGCGCGATAGTTGTGATAGAGCGGTATACGGCCTCCGGCTAAAATAGCCCTTAAATTATACTGCCGACATAACTCTTTACGCGCATCATACAAACGTCTTCCTAAACGCATGCCTCGGTGACTCGCAGCAATCGCCACATCTAAGCCGTACAATGCATCGCCATTAGGGTCGCTAAACACTCGGTCATGGCCATCGACGATATCATCATAGGTATGAGGGTTAGAGAAGCGCGCATAGTCAACCTGCACACTGAGGGCGATGCCTACTAACTGCTCATCATCAACAATGCCAATTTGCCCTTCGGGAAACTGGTCAATCAAACGGAAAATCGTGTGGCTAGGCCAGGCACCACCTAAATCGGGGTAAGCTTCGTCCATCAGTGTTTTAATCTGTGGGTATTGCTCTTTGGTCAGATTACAAATGGCTAAGCGGGTTTTTTCTACCGACATCATTCCCTCCCATGGGCACTGTAAAACTCTATTGTGGTGTTAGTGCAGGCAAAACAAAAGAGCCAATACACTTATTCGCGATGAAATGCGTAGCGATTAATGTTGGAAAACGCCATCATAATGTCTCGCGCATAGTTAACTCTAGGGTGTGCCAACGCGCCTTTACGCCAGGCCAGATAAATATTGTTTTCCGGTCCTTCGGGGCCCAACTGCACCAAACGTCCGCTGCGAATATCGTCATGACACAAGTAGTCCGGCAACACCGAATAACCCACGCCGGTGCGCACAATCCCCGCCAGAGCACGAATATCAGGGCAGGTAGCGACGATTGGCGAGCGGCAATGAGCTTTAAAAATCACATCAAAATATTCTCGAATAAGCGGTAGCTGAGCATCGTAGCTCACCACTGGTAAAGTGTTTAAAACGCTGGCATCGATTGGTGCTTGGGCAAGCGCATCGGCAAGCAAGCGATGTGCAACCAGCATCAGCCTCTCACTATCGAGCACCTGATAGTCATAAACCTTGCTATCGGGTAATGAAGCGGTGATCGCTAAATCGGCATTGCCGCTGTCCAGTGCCGAATAAATTTGCTCGCGGTTACCGGGCAAGATGGTGACCGTCACATTGCCCCCCTGCAATAGATTTGCAAGCTGCGCGGAGGCCACGTAACTAATGTATTCGGCGGGCCCGGCGAGGGTAATGGTTCCTTGCACATCGGTAGAGCGACTGCGCGTTGACGCCATTTTTTGTTCTATGGCATCGAAATGGCTACCCAACTGGGCCGCCAACTCATGCGCTATGTTGGTCGGCTCAACCCCGCGATGACGGCGCGTAAAGAGCGATTTTCCCACGGCCGACTCCACTGTTTGAATATGCGCTGTCGCCGCCGGCTGTGATAACCCCAGATTTTTCGCCGCTCGAGAGATATTCAAACAGCGATAGACTTCAACGAAGGTTCGTAATTGCACAAAGTAAGACATAAACTGATATCAGATATTTTATACCTAACCCAAATTAAACTGAATTCTGCTTATTATAGCCCTCCGCTATACTTGTCTCATCCTAAACTTGATTGGAGCAAGTATGCGTATCAAATCAATTACCACCCTAATCGCCACCGTGGCGACCTTACTAACCACCGCGACCGTTAGCGCCAATAGCAATGCAGAGCAAGTGCTGGTGCTGCTCTCCAGTGAAACGCACATGACCCTCGCCGATGGCAGTTCCTATGAAACAGGGTATTACCTCAATGAATTTGGCGTACCCGCTGATAAGTTACAAAAAGCGGGCTATGACTTGGTGCTTGCAACACCGAAAGGGAACGCCCCACAAGTAGATGAAAACTCGGTCAAAGCCATGTACTTTGGGGGTAACGAACAAGAAATGGCACGTATTGAAAAGGTCGTAGCAAACTTAGAGGGCATTAACGATACCTTGAGCCTCACTCAAGTGATCGACAATGGCCTAGACCAGTACAGCGGCGTATTCATTCCTGGTGGCCACGCACCTTTGATAGATTTGGCCAATAACCCAGAAGTAGGCACCATTTTATCGCACTTTCATCGTCAGCAGAAACCAACGGCGGCTATTTGCCACGGGCCTATCGCGCTGTTATCAGCACAGCAAAAACCCGGCGCTTACGAGCAAAAGATTGCCTCCGGGCAAAACGCATCAGCCACAGACTGGCTCTATGATGGTTACCGTATGACTATTTTCTCAAATCCCGAGGAAGCCAGCTTTGAAGCTTCGTTGGCAGGTAAAAAACTACGTTATTATCCAGCCAAAGCCATGGCCCAAGCCGGTGGCGATATGAGCTTTGCCGACAAATGGCAACCTAATGTAGTGGTTGATAGAGAGCTGATCACCGCGCAAAACCCTTTTTCCGATAACAAACTTGCCGATGCACTTATTTCCGCATTGCGTCAACGTAGCCAGTAGGGTAGTAACACCATGTTAAACTTTGAATTTAAAAACACCACAGAGATCCTCTTTGGCGAAGGCCAAAGCAAGCTTATCGCCGAGCGACTTAATAGCAATGACAAAATCTTATTGCTATACGGTAGCGGCTCGATTAAGAAAAACGGCGTTTATGACGATGTTGTTGCCGCCCTTGCCGGGTTCGAGTTTGTTGAGTTCGCCGGAGTGGAGCCTAACCCCACCTATGAAACCCTCAGTGAGGCTCTGCAAGTGGTCAAAGAGCAAGATATCAACTTTATTCTTGCCGTTGGCGGTGGCAGCGTGATCGATGGAGCGAAATATATTGCCGCAGCAGCGCACTATCCTGGCGACGGTTGGGATATTCTTGTCGAAGGGGCTGAGGTAAAAAGCGCGCTGCCTATTGGCGCCGTGCTTACGCTACCAGCCACGGGGTCGGAGAGTAACGGTAATTCGGTGGTCACCAAAAAGGCCACACAGCAAAAGCGCGCATTTGGCTCGCCTTTAGTGCAACCCCAATTTGCGGTATTAGACCCAACTTACACCTATTCGCTGCCCACTCGACAAGTGGCTAATGGTGTCGTTGATGCCTTTGTCCATGTGATTGAACAGTACTTAACCTACCCGGTGAACGCGCCGCTGCAGGACCGTTTTGCCGAGGGTATTTTGTCGACTCTTATTGAGCAGGGCCCGCAAGCGCTAAGTACACCGCATGATTACGCTGTACGGGCTAATATCATGTGGTCAGCGACCATGGCACTGAATGGCTTGATTGGTAAAGGCGTGCCGCAAGATTGGGCCACGCACATGATAGGCCATGAGCTGACAGCGCTTTATAACCTCGACCACGCGCAAACTTTGGCCATTGTGCTACCGGCGCTGATGTTTGTGAAAAAAGAGCAAAAGCGTGAGAAAATCATGCAGCTAGGACGGCGTGTCTTCGCTCTAGAAAATGCCGATGAAGAGGCACTAATCGATGCCACCATCAAAGCGGTGCAAGACTTCTTCGAGCAGATGGGGGTGAAAACCCGCCTCAGTGATTACGGATTAGATAGCCAAGCGGCTAGCGAAGCAGCTGAGAACCTGCGTCGCAATGATTTGCATGAACTCGGCGAACACGGTGATATTACCCCTCAAGTTGCCCAGTCCATTCTCGAACTGGCACGCTAAAGTGACAGGGCCGCCAAGCGGCCCTTACTTATCAATATTGCTAGCTGTCCATTTGCGTCGGCATGACATGCACCTCACGCACATTCGCCCTAGCATCAGCGCTGATAGCATAGTAAACCGCGTCGGCGATATCGTCAGCGGCAAGCTTATCCGGTTTCGGTTCGTCGAAAAATGGCGTGTCCACCATGCCTGGGGTGATAGTGGTGCAACGCCCCTGCCACTGGGCCATCTCTAGCGCCAGGTTTTGCCCAAAGCCATAGGCAAACCACTTACTCGCGCCATAAATAGACCCCTTCAATGGCATGCGCCCAGCAACCGAGCTAGTAAGAATGAATTGCCCTTGGGTTTTCCGCAAATGTGGCAAGCTGGCATGAGCGGTGTATAGCAGGGCATTAATATTAATGTCTATCATCTTCTGCCATTGCTGTGGGTCGCCCTTTTCTGTGCCCGCTTTACTCACTCCAGTACCGGCATTAGCAAAAGCCACATCCAAGCGCCCATAATGCATCACCGTACGCTCAACAACATCTTTAAGTGCATCATAATCGGTGGCATCACAGGCAAACGCTACGGCAAAGTCTTCGCCAAGCTCTTGTACCAACTGAGTAAGCTTATCCTCACTGCGCGCGGTCAATGCCACCTTATGCCCCTCAGCCACAAGTTTGCGTGCCGTGGCTTCACCAATGCCGCTGGAAGCGCCAGTGATCAACACTATTTTCTCGCTCATACACTCTCCTTCTAATTAAACTGACCTTATAGACCTTGGGGGATTAAAGGCAAAAACAACCCACTTGTGCAAAAACCTTGGCTTTGCTAGCGTGTCGCAACCACCATTGCACTGCCATAACCATGCATTTTATCGCCCTAACCGCTGAATTAAACGACACCATTGCTGAGCTATTGCACCGCTTTAATGAGCTTAGCCAAGAGCAACAACACCTTGCCCGAGTGTTAGCCGCCATTTATAAACCGATTGAGTTGCATGCCCTGACACGCATTGTGCAACATCCGGACATGGCTTCAATCGCGCCTTTCAACGACAAAACCTTGAAACATGCCATTACCGAGTTAAAAGCCTTAGAACTGGTGCAGCAAAGTCGCCACGGCGTGGTCATTAACCGTTTAGTCGCCAATTCACTGGTGCGCAGCGCCATAGCTAAAAATCATTACTTGGCGATCTTGACCGCTGCCGAGACCGTGGTTCCGGTGTTGAGTAGTTACCAGTGGCAAGAGCAAACCGCCGATCAGCGTCGCCTTATTCGCGATATGTATTTCCTTGGTGAACACAAGCGGGTGATGGAGCTGTTGGCACTGCCTAAAAACCCGCTACAACTTGATTGGCAACAAAGTCCGGCGCTGTGCGGCTTGGTGTTCTATCCCTTTAACCTTGATGAGTTCAAGACCCTGGATGCACGTTTACAGTATCAAGCCTTCGCCACCCTACTGGCAGCACATCGGCAACAAGGCCAAAGCACGGCAGTACTAGTGCAGTACTTACATCAAGCTTGTGTCGCAGTGCCGGACAACACCTGGCTACACAATCTAAAGGCGGAGCAATATCTATGGCGTGGCGATATCACTCAACTCGCGGCCCATATTAATCCGCAAGATACCGAGTTATATAGTTTATTACTGCAAGGCAGTGCTGCTTTTTTACAACAACAATTCGCAGCAGCGAAGCAGTTATTTGAACAGGCACTACAGGCCAAAAGTCGATATCAACGGCGTAAAAAGCAATACCTAGAAGGGATCTACGGACTTTTTTACCAGCTCACCTTGCTCACTCTAGGCAGTCGCCAAGACCGCAGCCCCTTGCAGACCCTAGAGCAGCAACTGGATCACCAACAACAAGACAAGCAACGCAGCGAATTTGCACTGACTATCGAGTTGGTTTTAAGGCGCTTTATGCATCATCTCAAAGGCCGTGATAGTTACCGATTTCGCGCCGATTACTTGGGGTTCTGTCGCAAAGGGGAGTTGAATTATCAGCTTTATGTGGTGTTTGCGCTGGCAGCGTACCGCTGGAGTTCGCAATCACCGGAGCCGTGGTTATTAGCGCTCAAAGACCCTGCTCAACGTTTCTTCGAACATAGCCAATGCCAGCTGTTTGGCGCTTTTTTGCAGCAGTTTGACGGCTTATCTACCGACGTTCCCATCAACATTGCGCATTTACTCCGAAGCCAAGAAAGCTGGGATATTGCCCTTGAACAGCTGCTTGCGCTTGATACTCAAACTGACAACACACGCGATGAAGACACTCGGTTAGTATGGCAATTAACCTCTGAGCGTTTTGCAGCAACGCTCAAACCAAAACAACAAAAACGCAGTAAACATGGTTGGAGTAAAGGCAAAGCCGTGTCGTTACAGCGCCTGCATAAAGAGCCTCAGAGCTTTAACCTGAGCCACCAAGACCAGGCTATCTGCGCCCAAATCGACGTGCGCACCGGCCATGACTTCTACCGCAGCAAAGAATACCATTTACCCCTTGCCAGCGCCCTACCCTGTGCCGTCGGCGCCGATAATATTGTTGATGAGCAAGGCCATGCTTTGGAGCTAGTGCAGCGCGAGCCTAGCCTTCGCATCGTCACCCATGGCGATGAGCTTAGCCTCAGTATCGCCCAGTTGCCCACCCAGATTTATCAGGCGGAGCCGCCGCTTACCTCGGTACGTATGCCTCGTCCTGGGGTGTGTGAGTTCACCATTTTTCAGCAACAGCATCTGCAAGTGGTTAATATCGTTGGCGAAGCGGGGCTCACCATACCCAGTCACGCGAAAGCAAAAGCACTGCAAAGCATCCGCGCCATTGCGCCATTGATAAACATCGAATCAGACATCGATGGCATCGGCGAAGCACTCATACAAACAGAACCCGCTGCTGAATTAGTGATCAACATTACCCCTTTGTCGTCGGGGTTAAAGTTCGACTGCGTAGTGATGCCTTTTGGCGAGCATGGCCCGACCATGAAGCCAGGGGTGGGCAGCCGCAATGTCAGTGCTCATATTGACGGTAAGCGTATTGCCCTACAGCGCGATCTCGCCTACGAACAACGTTTGCTCGAGCAACTAGATGAGCATTGCAGTGATTTTCAGGCCATGACCGACACCAGCTTGTCACAACCCGATTGGCAACCTGCGCTGGTCACTTTAGAGCAATTGCAATTGGCGTTAGCCAACCAACACCCTGATTTACCGCTCAAGCTGCGCTGGCCGCGAGGAAAAGCTATTACCTTAACGCAGCCACTAAAAAGTGAGCATTTACAACTCAGTATCAGCCAAAAAAATGAGTGGTTTGATATTACCGGCAGCGCCACATTGGACGATGGCAAGGTGCTGGAGTGGCAAGCTTTGATCACCGCTTTCGCCACCAGTGGGGGGCGCTTTATTACCTTGGAAGATAATCGTATTGTGGCGCTCAGCGAACAGCTAAAACAGCAGCTCGAAGTGCTCAGCGGGGCTGCCGATCAGGGCTTATATCACCCACTAACCAGCCGCTTAATTCGCGACCATACTACAGGTATGCGCATGCAAACTGTACCTGGCTGGGAGCAATTAGACCGCCGTATGCGTGAAGCCAACACGTTACAGCCACCACTCCCCAGCACCTTTCAGGCACATTTGCGCGACTATCAATTACAAGGTTTTGACTGGGCCATGCGTCTCGCCCACTGGGGTGCGGGAGGATGTTTAGCCGATGATATGGGCTTAGGTAAAACGGTGCAGGCTTTGGCGGTGTTAGTTGCCCGCGCCGGGGATGGCCCAGCGCTGATCATTGCCCCTACCTCGGTGTGCTTTAATTGGCAGCAAGAGGCGCAGCACTTCGCTCCGACCTTAACGCTAACACAGTTCTCAGAACTAAAAGATCACCAAACAAGAGCGCAAAAAGTGCAGGCACTTGGCGCCGGCGATGGTTTAGTGATCAGCTACCAGCAACTACAGCGTCATATTGAGTTACTTGAACCCATCCGCTGGCATAGCATTATTGCCGACGAAGCTCAGGCGTTAAAAAACCCGCTGGCTAAACGCACTCGCGCTGCGTACGCCCTAAAAGGCGAATTTAAACTGATCACCACAGGCACCCCCATTGAGAACAACCTAACCGAACTGTGGAGTTTGTTTCGCTTTATTAATCCTGGTTTGCTGGGCAACTTAAAACGCTTTAGTCGCCGCTTTACCCACGTCATTGATAATGCCGAGCAGGAGCCGGCCAAGGCCATAAAGGCACGCCGGGCACTCAAGGAACTGATCAAACCTTTTATGCTACGCCGCTTAAAGTCGCAAGTTTTGCAGGAGCTGCCGCAAAAGACTGAGATTAACCTGTTAGTACCATTGAGCGACGAAGAACAGCATTTTTATGAAGCGCTGCGCCAGCAGGCCCTTGAGCAACTGCAACAACTAGAGCAGCTCGATAACCCCGGCGAGCAACGCATCCAAATGTTGGCGCAGTTGACTAAGTTGCGTCAGGCCAGTTGTCACCCACAATTGGCAATGCCACAAAGCACCTTAACCAGTAGTAAACTCGAAGCCCTTGATGAGCTACTACAGGAGCTACTTGAGAATAATCATAAAGCACTTATTTTTAGCCAATTTGTCGGCCATTTACGATTATTGGAAGCGCATATTAAGCGCCGTGGCATCGCCTATCAATACCTAGACGGCAGCACTCCAGCCGCTGCGCGCAAAGCACGTATTGAGGCCTTCCAGCAAGGCCAAGGGGACGTGTTCTTAATTAGCCTTAAAGCCGGTGGCTCAGGCTTGAACCTCACGGCGGCCGACTATGTTATTCATATGGACCCTTGGTGGAACCCAGCGGTAGAGCAACAGGCTTCTGATCGCGTTCACCGTATGGGGCAAACACGACCGGTGACCATCTACCGACTCATTGCCAAAGGCACTATTGAAGAAAAGATCCTCGCCCTGCATCAGCACAAGCGCGAATTAGCCGACACCTTACTCAGCGATTTTGATAGCACTGCACAGCTCAGTGTCAGCGAGATGATGGCTATGCTTAAAGACACCTTTTAACTCTGTACCACAACAAGCACAAAAGCCCGCTTAAATAAGCGGGCCGGCTGTCTGCACTGAGTTGTACTTATTGCATCGGCATCAAAACGGTGTCGATGACATGGATGACGCCATTGTCACTTGCTACATCCGCCGTGCTCACCACCGACTCATCGATATATAGCGCCCCATCTTGAATTGACAAAGTGCTCATATCACCATTGGCCATAGTGACCATTGGGTTGTCTGAATTAGCAATATCAATGGCCGCATCAGAGCTTACCGTAGCATCAGCAACTACATGATATAAAAGTACATTTGTAAGCGCTTCAGGATCGGCTAACAGCGCATCTAAGGTCGCTTGGTCAAGCTTATCAAACGCCGCATCGGTGGGAGCAAACACCGTAAACTCGCGCTCTAAGTCTGCCAAGGTTTGCTCAAGCCCAGCCTCTTGCAACGCACTGACTAGGGTTGTGAAATTACCATCGGCTACGGCAACATCCACGATTGACTGCTCACTAGGCGGCATTAGCACGCTATCAATCACATGAATAACACCGTTATCAGCGGCCACGTTGGCGGTGGTTACCTGCGCATTGTCAATGTACAACATATCATTTTGCAGCGATAACGTCGCCATATCGCCATTGGCCATGGTGATCATCGGCTGCTCTGAGTTAGCCACAGCAATGGCGGCGTCTGATTGCACTGTGGCATCAGGAAGTACGTGATAAAGCAACAGATCTGATAGCGCTTCAGCGTCGGCAAATAGCGCATCAACAGTAGCTTGGTCAAGCTGCTCAAAGGCCGCATCGGTCGGGGCAAAAACGGTAAATTCACGCTCTAAATCGGCTAAAGTGGTATCCAGCCCTGTGGTTTGCAAAGCCGCCACCAAAGTGCTGAAGTTGCCATTACCGACGGCGACATCGACCACAGATTGTGCTGGTGCCGGGACTTGAACTTCACCAACAACAACAGTATCGAGCACATGGATAATACCGTTAGTGGTTTGGATGTCTGTCATGGTCACTGTGGCATCACCAAATTTTAGCGTGTCGTTTTCGACATCAATAGTTATATCTATCTGATTGCCTGATACCGTCTGTGCTTGTTGGCCACTCAAAGAAAATGCCGTGATTGAGTCTACCGAGCCACTGACAACATGCTGCAACAAAATCTCTTTGAGCACTTCAGGGTTGGCCAGTAACGTGTCGATGGTGGCTTGCCCTAATGCCGCAAAAGCCGCGTCAGTCGGAGCAAAAACAGTGAATTCCTGCGATTCGTCACTCAAGGTTGCGACCAAGTTAGTCGCTTCAAGGGCCGCCGCCAAGGTGGTGAAGTCGTCGCTGGCAACCGCTGTTTCAATAATATTCATCGTTGGCTGCTGCGGTTGTGATTGTGGCGGCGTCAATACCGCATCAATCACATGGATCACGCCGTTGTTGGCGCTAATATCCGTGGTGGTCACGGTTGCCGTGTTGACCAATAACTCGTCACCAGATAAAGACAAGCCCAATGCTGCACCATTGACTGTCGCTATGGTTGAGCCTGCGGCGTCAATTGCGGCACTTGAGCTGACCCGAGAGTCCAAAACATGATAAGTAAGGATCGCCGAGAGAGTATCAGGGTCCTCAAGCAAGGCATCAATGGTTTCTTGCCCAAGCAAGGCAAAAGCGTCATCAGTGGGTGCGAACACTGTAAATTGACTGTCGGTGTCGCTGAGAGTGGCATCTAGCCCGGTGGCCTGAAGTGCAGCGGTCAAGGTTTCAAAATCCTCAGACGCAGCGGCAACATCAACCACTGTAGTAATGGGCGCTTCGGGCGGTTCGACGACAGCAGTATCGTTGTCATCGTCATCACTACAAGCGGTAGTAAGCGCCAACAAACCTGCTATAAGCGTTAATTTCAGATAGTCTTTCACGTTTGCTTTCCTTTTTTTAAGTGAGACAGCAAACTCAACTACGTCGGTAACGATAATAAAAGATCAATAAAGTGTTACTTTATTTATACAAGTTGTGCCTACATCATCAACAAACAACTGTGATTCTTTCTATCATAAGCACATAGTAACTATCTAAATAAATTGAGATTTCTATCGTTTTCAGAGCAAGTAAAAAGCATCAAGAGTACTCCTAACTATTGCTCAATTTTATATAACCATATTGTAAGTGATAATTGTTTTCATTATACTTAAGTTCTGTTTTCAGTTTTACTTACTACAATAACTATGCGCTACTGTTCTATTTTCTTAGCTGTAATTAGCTCTTTACCGGCTCTTACTCATGCCAATACGGCCACCGAGCAAGATCAAGCGAATAACGATACCATAGAGAAAATTGAGGTAGTTGGTCGCGCGTTTTCTCTTTATCGGCCCACAGAATCAAGTTTCGGTACCCGCACCAACACGCCTTTGGAAAAAATTCCACAGTCGATTCAGGTACTGCCACAAGCATTAATAAACGATCAAGCTGCACGCCAGATCACCGATTTATACAGCAATATCGCCGGCGTTAATGCGTTTAGTTATTCAGGGGTGACCTTTCGCGGCTTTCGCCAAGACGAAATTCTCTATGATGGTGTAAAGGGCGACCCATTTAATGGTTTTGCTGTTCCCCAGCTATTTAATATTGAACAAGTCGCCGTGCTCAAAGGGCCAGCTGGCGCAGTGTATGGCAGTGGTAACCCAGGCGGCATTATTAACTACGTGACTAAAAAGCCGCAGTTTAGTGAGCAAACCACGGTAGAACTAGAGATTGGGAATGATGATTATCTTAGCGGAGCGTTTGAAAGCACCGGCGCCATCAGTGATTCCGACGCTCATGCCTATCGCGTTGGTCTATACCGCGATAGCGAAGAGCCCTTTCGCGCCAACACTACCACCGACAACACCATTGTCGATCTGGGCTATACCTGGCTGGCCACTCACGATGCCGAGCTGACGCTACAGTATACCTATATAGAACAAGAGCTAGGTGGCGCACGCTTGCGTGGCGTTCCTGTAGACGAACAAGGTAACTTCATCACCGATATTAGTTGGAATCACAACGAAGCGACTGACTTTCAAAACGTTGAGGCCCATGTTTATCAAGCCATTATAAAACATGACCTGAATGATATTTGGCGAATGGATATCACCGCACGTTACTTCGACAACGAGGAACTGCAGAATTATCATGAGCCTCGCGGCCTAGTCGATACTGACAACGACGGCGTAGCTGACTGGAGCCATCGCGAATTTCGTGATCAAATACGCGAAAATGAAGGTTTTAGTCTAACAGCCAACGCCATTGCTGAGTTACAACTTGGCGATACGCAGCATCAAATACTGCTTGGTAGTGATTGGTATAAACATGACTTTGCTGGCGATTACCGTACCGCACGACAACAAAGTAAAGGCGGCCCTGTGCCCGGGCTCGACCTACATAACCCTGAGTATGGCCTGACTTCACGCGCCGACTATAACATGGACGCCATTGCCTCTCGCTTGAGCGCGACTACGCTGACGCGTTGGGGTGTCTATGCACAAGACCAAGTCGATTTAACTGACCAATGGAGTGTGACTGCAGGGCTACGTTACGATCACTTTGAAGACCGTGATGGGCTCAATCACACCGAATTCTCCGATAGCGATATAACTTATCGTCTCGGTACGAGCTATAACATCAATGACATGTTCTTCCCTTATGCCTTGCACGGTACCGGATTTGTGCCGCAAAGCGCGAGCAATCAAGACCCTGCAGCTGGTGGCCCGTTTGACCCAGAGCACAGCCGTATCAATGAGTTAGGACTAAGAACTAAGCTTTTCGATGACAGCCTCGCGGTGAACATTGCCACCTACGATATTGTTCGCGAAAATATCTTACAGCCCAGCTTGCTCGGTGATATTGGCAATGATGGCACCGATGATCTGGTGGCCTTAGGAGAAGTGCAAAGTAAGGGGATTGAGCTGGAAGTGGTGGGAGATGTTACCGAACGTTGGGTGATCACCGCAAGCTATGCATACAACGACACACGAATCACCGAATCCAGTGATAGCATTCGCAACCAAATTCCCGACAGCGACAAGTTTGCTAATGCGCCACAAAACACACTGGGAGTCTGGACTCGCTATGAGCTGCCACAGCTTAACTCATCAATTTCCGCAGGTTTAGACTATGTCGACGAGCAAATGAGCCTAGGTGGATTGCCGGTGAAGCCTTACACCATTTACAATATGGCATGGCAAACCCAGTATCAAAACTGGCAATGGCAGCTCTCGGTTAAAAACCTCTTCGACAAAGAGTATGCATCCAGCGGCTTTATTACCCGTACAGGGCACTTCCCTGGCGAGCCTCGTCGCATTTATGTGAGCGCCAAGTATCGTTTTTAAGGAATACCAGTGAGCGCTAGGCAGTGGTTTAATGTGCACTCATGGGCAGGGCTGTTTGTTGGCGCCCTGCTTTTCGTGACTTGTTTATCGGGTACTTTAGCAACACTCAGTCACGAGCTTGAGTACCTGAGTGATAGTCAGTTTCGCGCTATCAGTGACAGTGGCGACACCGATTTTGCCGCCATTGAACGCACCTTGAATACGCATTACCCCGGTGCTCAGGTGATGTATCTAGCTCGCCACAAACAAGACTATCTCGCCACTGAAGTTCAGTTAAAAATACAAGGGTCTTTTCGCTTCGTGTATGTGGATGGTGCCACCGGTGCATTACTCGGAGAGGGGCCGTGGGCACGTATCTCGCGATTCTTGCGTAACTGGCATATGACCCTATCCATGGGCTGGACGGGGAAGCTGATCATCACCAGCTTAAGCTTACTGTTAGTGGTGTTGTTGGTGTCCAGCCTTTACGTATATCGTCAGTGGTGGCGTCACTTTTTCAAGCGCCCCGCTCCTCTCACACTTAGCAAGCGCAATAGCTGGTCCGATTGGCATAAACTCCTTGGCCTGTGGAGTTACTGGTTTATCTTGGTGATGGCACTAACGGGATTATGGTATTTAGTTGAACACGGCCTACAAACGGCGAAGATAGATCATTATGTTGCACCGCCGCCAGCAGTGACCCAATTGGCCAATCAAAATGAAAAGAGCACACGCCCGCCGCTCACTTTGAGTGCCGCTTATCAGGCGGCGAAGCAGGCCTTCCCAAGCTTGGATATTCGCTATATCAGCTACCCACAACACAGTCATCAGGCTATCCAAATTCGCGGTTACAACGACGATATACTGCTGCGCCTGCGCGCCAATAAGGTCTATTTGCACCCGGCAACGGGGGCCGTTTTAGGCATCCAAAAAGGCGAGCAACTGCCCTTAGTGCCGCGCCTAAAAGACACCGCCGATCCATTGCACTTTGGTAACTTTGCCGGCCTCGGCACTAAGCTCATTTGGGCGTTCTTTGGCGCGCTGATGACCTTTGTGAGCGGTGCCGGAGTGGTGATGGGCTGGTTACGAGTGCGACGTAAAACCTCTGCTATTCGCTGGCTAGGGGTATCCGGCGTTATCGCTATTGCGTTAGTGCTTGCCTCGGTGGTTGCCACGAGTATGTCATTTAGTGTGCGCAACGTTCCGGCGGAGTTATTTTCGCCAGTGCTCGGCGTTGAGAAGTAAGAGGGTGTTGCAATAGTGCTACCACTCTAAAAATAACAATTAATCCCTTAACTATTGAGTTGAAAGTAAAAAATTAGCGATTAATCAGCTTTATTAGCAAAAAATGAACAAATGATTATTGTTTGTACTTACATAACAGATCTATAATGCGAACGATTTTCATTTTTCATACAGGGAATTATTATGAAGTCCTCTCCCGCTCTCGCTCCCTTAGCCAGTGCTATTACTTTGGCGTTATGTGCAGCAAACAGCTTAACCGTTCACGCCGATGTTCAGGATATTGAAAAGATTATTGTCAGTGGTCAAAAAATTGATCGCGGTCTACAAGAAACCCCCACCAGCGTTGCCGTAATAACAGAGCAAACGGTAGAGCGTGAGAACCTCAATACCTTCTATGATGTCCTTGCTCGGACCCCCAACGTATCTGGAACTGACGGTGCAGGCTTTAATATTCGTGGCATTGATGCGTTTAATGTTACCGGCGGCGGCTCTGGCGGTTTAGCCAGTGTGTATATCGATGGCGCGCCTGTGCCGTACAGAATGATGCAACAAGGCGGCTTTTCTACTTGGGATATCAGCCAGGTGGAGGTTCTTCGAGGCCCGCAATCGACCCTGCAAGGCCGTAATGCACTGGCAGGCGCGGTGGTCATGAATACCCGCGATGCAGAGCAAGAATACAGTTTGAAAGCTCGCCTGGGCATGGGCGAATACGGTGCTCAAGAGGCCGCCATTGCTCTTGGAGGTGGCCTGGTTGAGGATGAACTGGCATTTCGTCTCAGTGCTGAAAAACGTGATAGTGATGGTTACAACACCAATGTGGCTACCGGTGAAGAGTCGGACTTTGACGACAATGAATTCTACCGCGCTAAGCTACGCTATACGCCGACAGCCTTACCCCAGTTTGAAGCACAACTGAGCTTTATGCACAGCGAAAACGAAAAAGGCATCGAATGGGTAGCGACACAAAGCGGTAATACGGCTTATCCGATTAACGATATCTTCGATGATCGTTACGTTTATCTCGACTCACCAACCTTTGAGTTTACCGATACCGACATGTATGCGCTCAATATGCAGTACGATCTCACTGATTTCTGGCGCCTCACTGCAATCACTACTTACTCTAACTCAAAGTATGGCTATGAATGGGATGGCGATGCGTCGATGGTTGGACCGCAATCAACACTCACCGATCGCCGCGAAGACAAAACCACTTCTCAAGAACTGCGCTTAACCTATGATGGTGAACGCCTCAGTGGGTTAATCGGGCTTTACTATTCCGATGTTGATGTTAATGACATCAGCAGTGGCGAGCGTGGTGTCACCTTTGAGCAGCTGGGTGTACGCACGTTACTGACAGCCCCCCCAGAGTTTGGCGGGCTGGGACTACCCGCTGTGTTAGCCGAACAAGTTCTGCAATTATACCGTGGCGCTGACCCCTTGTTTATTAGCCAGTCTGCCCATTATGTGCAAGGGATCACCACCACCGCCTTGTTCGCTGATTTTACCTATGAGCTAAACAACCACTGGGACGTATTCGCTGGCCTACGCTATGACCGCGAACAACAGGAAAACGGCAACACCACCGATATCAGTATCAGTGCACGCACCGAACAAGCGCTACCACAACCCAGTGACTATGCGTTTGATCCCATGCTGGCACAACTGATTGGCGGTATTAATCAGCAATTATACGCGATGGCCGCCGACGCCTCAGGCGACGAGCCCGTTGAAGACGCTGACTTTGATGCTTGGCTGCCCAAAGTGGGCGCTACGTATCGCTTCAATGATGACGTATCATCTAGTTTCACAGTGCAACGCGGTTATCGCTCAGGTGGTGTGGGCACTAATATCGCCCAGTCGACGCCCTTTACGTTCGACCCTGAATACACTTGGAACTACGAGTTAGCAATGCGTTCCGTGTGGCTTGACGACGCATTAGTACTCAACGCCAACCTCTTTTATTTGGACTGGGAAGACCAGCAAGTTGATGTCTATCTATCCAGTAACCAATATGATCGTGAGGTTCGCAACGTTGGCGCATCCCATGTCCAAGGTTTTGAAACCGAATTAAGTTACTCGCTCAACCCAAGCACTCGCTTCTATGGCGGTATTGGTTATTCGCAAACAGAGTTTGACGACTTCGTGCAACTCTTTAATGGCGTTGAGACCAATTACAGCGGACGCGAATTCGCCGGTGCGCCGCAATGGACTGCGCTAATGGGAGTTGATTACTTCTCACATCAAGGTTGGGTCGCCAATGTGAATGCCAGCTACACCGGCAGCTCCCAACGCCTATCCACACCCTTAGAGCAGGGGTTAGACCCACGCAATGACGCCCACTGGCTGGTCAATGCCCGTGTCGGCTACCAATGGCAGCATTATGGTGTGTATGCCTTAGTGCAAAATGCGCTTGATGAGCAATATGTTGTGTTAGCCCCAGCGGGACTTGGCAACCAAACCTTAGGCGCTCCGCGCACCTTCAGTGTGCGCTTCGAAGCACAATTTTAGTTAGGCATTCATCGCGCGGCCCAGCGCCGCGCTCAAGGGGCAATAATATGACAAAAAAACGCACCTTCAGTGCCACCAAGCGTCGGCACTTTCTTGCCTGCGTGTTGGCACTGCTCACCTCGGTAGTGATTATTCCGGGCATGACAACCTATTTACCTTTTGCCATGAGCGAGCAAATTCTCATGCCAATTATGCTGTTTCCGCTTATTTGGACAGCGCTATTTATGTACGCATATATGGCGGAAAAGGCATGGCATCCGTTGGCAGTAATGGTACTGCTGATAGTTATTCATGGCGTATTGAGTTTTATCGCCCTAACAGGAGCAACAGGATGAAATCATTAACCATCAAGAAGCTCTTTAATATCCATAGTTGGGTGGGAGTTATTACCGCTGTATTGCTATTTATTGTCGCCTTTAGTGGTGCTATTGCGGTATTGAGTCGCCCTGAGCTGAAAATATGGGCGAACCCCGAAATTCAGCAGGCTCCAAAAATACCAGCGCAAGCAATCACTGAGCTTGTGAATCAATACCATGAGCAAGTACCCGCACCATTCGGTGAAAATATTCATGTGTATCTGCCTAGCGGCCATAACACTCATTTACTGACCTTGTTATTTGAATCGCATCATGGTGATGATAATTACGATCAGGCTGTGGCGCACGTTTTTCAATTTCACCCCAACACCTTGGCGTTGCAATCGACTTACTATGGTCCGAGCCAAACCTTCTATGCTGAGCGCAAAACAGATGCTGCCAGCTTTATTGGCCATTTTCATGCCGACTTACATCTCGGCCGACCGATTGGGCTAATACTCACAGGGGTGCTAGGTTTGACGCTATTAGTGTCGACGCTCACCGGGCTGTTTATCCACCGTCAGTTTTTGCGGCAACTGTTTACCTTTCGCCGCCATAAAGGGACCAGTCTGTGGGTGAGTGACGGGCACAAAGTAATGGGGATTTGGGGAAGTCTCTTTCATGGCGTGATTGGTTTTACCGGGGCATTCCTTGGCCTAGCCACAGTTATTTTATTGCCAGCCGCCGCTTTGGTTAGCTTTGGCGGCGATCAAGATAAACTAGTGGAAACATTTACCGCCATTCCGGAGCCGGTCATCAGCCATCAGTATCAACCGACCCAACTGGCCGACATTCTTGCTGATGCCGAGCAGCGCTTCGCCGATGCCCATATTCTTGATGCCACGATTATGGCGCATAACGACGCCAACAGCGAAGTCTATCTGCGTTTGCTTGGCGGGGAGTCGGTGGCCTCGCAGTTACTGCATTATCACGGCGATGGCGAGTACATAAAATCAATGAGTAGCTTTGGCGATATCCCCGGCGTGTCCATCAAAGTGTTAGAGCTATTGTTTCCCTTGCACTTTGGTAATTTCGGTGGGATTTTTATCAAGCTCGTGTGGACTGCGCTGGGCTTAACCACAGCACTATTGCCACTGTCAGGGATCATGATGTGGTTAAGTAAACGCGCTCGAGGCAACAACCCGAGCTTAAGCCACAAAGCTTATCAGCGCTGGAATCGCTTTATCATTGGCAGCTGTGGCGGCTTAGTACTGGCCTGTATGTTACTGTTTCCGGCGCAAGTGCTCATCAATGCCTATGTTCCACCCACCGCGCACAATGCCGTTATCGGCCCGCTGTTTTTCTATTCATGGTTGCTCTGGTTACTGCTTGGCGCATTACCTTGGCATTATCATCGCTATTTCCAAGCGACATTAGCATGCATAGGCAGCTTAGCGTTGTTGGTGCTACCGCTTAACGTTTTACTCTCTGAAAACCACGTGTTTAATGCTGGCAGCTTATTGGTAAGTAGTATTGATATCGGCTTTTTTGCTATTGGCTTGGGTTGCTACTACGCCCTTAGACGCCTCTATAAAGGCGCCGCAACTCGGTCGCAACTTGTTAATCAGGAGCAACAAGTATGAAGCTAATAATACTCGTGTGTGTCTCGATACTACTGTTGGCCGCCACCGGGTTAGTACGTAAACACTCTAAAACCCCACTCACTGTGCTGAGCTCGGTGCTTGGTTATGGCTTAGCAGCTTGGGGATTTGTTTATGTCTACGGCGTTATCGGCGGCGCTTTCACTTTCATTGCCAGTGCCTTGTTAGCAGGGATAGTTATCGCCTTGAGCTTAGGCAAGCCTGACCAGCAATAACGGCCTTAAGCGCCACCACTGACGTCAATAAAGGTGCCAGTGGTGAAACTTGCTTGTTCACCGAGTAGCCAGGCAATGGCTTGTGCTACTTCGTGAGCATACCCACAACGGCCTAAGGGTAACTGCGGCCCAAGGCGATGCACACGCTCTGGTTCCCCACCGTCGCCATGAATATCAGTGGCAATCACGCCCGGGCGCACACCATTGACGCGGATCCCTCGCGCGGCAACCTCTTTCGCTAAGCCGATAGTGAAGCTATCCATGGCTCCTTTTGATGCTGCATAATCGAGATACTCAAAAGGCGCACCCGTGCGCGCTGCAGCTGAAGACACATTAACGATAGCGCCGTTATCAGGCATACGTGGCAATGCTGCTTGAGCACATAAGAAGGCGCTGGTTACGTTCACACTCAAAGTGCGATTGATGCGCTGTGCATTGAGTCCTGCCAGCGAGGTTTGCGCTGCCAAGATGCCAACATTATTCACCAAATGAGTAAGGCCGCCGCAATGCTCATCAATGGTCGCAAAGAGACGCTCTACCTCTGACTCTTGGCTGACGTCGCCAGCCACTGCGAGCGCTATGCCACCACCTTGTTCAATCTCTGCTACGAGTGCATGCGCGGAGCGATGATTATTCAGGTAGTTAATGACGACTTGATAACCTTGCTCAGCCAACAACCGGGCTGTTGCTGCGCCAATGCCTCGACTTGCGCCGGTGACCAGTACGGTATGTTTATTCATAACTTAACTGCACAAAAAAAGCGGCTAACGCCGCTTCTCTTATTTTTCTTTCATATTCCAAAGGATACCTTGGTCTGAGCCCATAACCGTAGTCGGCATCTGACCATTCCATTGCTGTGCACGCATGTACTCAACTAGGGTGGCATTATTCTTAATGGCTTCAGCTTTCTTCTGCATCGCTTCAGCTTCCGCTAAACCTTTTAGTTTAATTGCTTCCGCTTCGGCCTGCGCCTCGATTTTAATCGAATAGGCTTTACCGTCTGCTTTTGCTTTTGCGGCATCACGTTGAGCCATTGCGGTATTTACTTCACGCTGAGCCTCAAGCTTTTGGCGCTCTAAACGGTGCTTTTCAGCCGCCGCAAGGTTCTTTTCTGTTTGCTTGGTCTCGATAGATTGGATGTACTTTTGCGGCAATACCAAGTCTTCGATTTGCGCCGAGTCTAACTTCACCGGATAAGCTTTCATTTCATCAAGTAACAGCTCCTCAATACGAGCGATAACTTGCGAGCGGTTTTGAATCAGCTCTTCTGCTTTGTAACGCGCCAGCGCATCTTTTGTTGCCGAGCGAAGCTTCGGGTCCAAAATGCGATTTTCGAACTGGGTCAACCCGCCATAGCTTTTAAAAAGGTCAAAAGCTTCGGTGCGGATCACTGTCCAGTTGATACTCACTTCAGCGGTTAAGGGCATTTGCTCGTGAGTAGCCGCCCGTAGCTTTTCTACGTTTTTGCGTGTGCGGATTTCTAACATCTCGACACTATCGACGAAAGGTATTTTGGTGTGCAGCCCCGGATTCACTTGTTCGGTGGCTTCGCCAAAGCGTTTAATGATGCCAACATGACCTTCATCAACGGTGTACATCGCACTCATTACCAAAAATACGGCTAATACCATGGCAATGACAGAAATGATAAGTCCTTTTTTCTTGCCTACCGAGGCGGTTAAATCAGGTAGGTTATTATCGTTCATCCTCGTTGTTCCTTAATTACTTCACTGTAGGAACAACGAGTATAAATTAACCATTCACATTTGTTAACTAAGCATTCATATTAATGCCCATGATTCTCAATGGTTAAACTACGGTAAAATAGGGTGGTTACTCGCTCTTTGGGTAACCAGTTGGCGTATTCAAGCTCAAGCGCCCCGAGTGGGTCTGCCGCCAATACTGACTCGAGGTCTTGATGCTCATCAATCGCAGCCACCATCAGTGATTTCGCTTTGCTGAGCAACTGATAATATCTCTGCAGCCCTGCTTTATTGCTCATAGGCCCGTGCCCAGGGATCACCTGAGTGGAGTCATCTATTTGTGTCATCACTTGCTCAACCGCAGCTAAGATGCCGTCCACACTGCCTCCGCTATCCACATCAACAAAAGGCAAGCTACCTAAATTAAAGTAGATATCGCCCATATGCACGACATTGGCGGTATCGAAAAAAATCACCGCATCGCCATCGGTATGCGCATGGGCAAAGTGTACCGCTCTAGCATGCTCGCCGTTAAAATGTAATGTTAAGTCTTGGCCAAAGCTTAGCTTAGGTAAGTACTGTGAACCCTCACCATGCTTTTGCTGCAAACGCTTATGAACATTGTGATGGGCAATAACATGGGCACCAGATTGGGCAAACACTTCGTTGCCGCCGGTATGGTCACCATGGTGATGGGTATTGATAACAAACTCTGGCGCATTCGGGTTGAGATTTTTCAGCGCTGCTTTTATTTTTGGGGCTAACTTGGCAAATTGGTCATCAATGATGTAGGTGCCATCTTTACCTACGTGCGCGGCTATGTTGCCTCCTTGACCGAAAAGAACATGAATGTGTTCGCTCAGTTGCTGAGTTTTTATTTCTACTTCTTCAGCTTGAAGTGAGACGCTCATGGTGGTCGCCACCGCTGCCGCTGTAAATAACAAGGGTAATTTCATTGTTTTTCCTGTTGATGGTGTTGTTATTACTGTAGAGAACGCAATTGTCTGCAGTTTAGTTCATATTCGCGCTTTTGGCGGCGTCACTTTGCGGCGGTAACAGTACCCAATGACTTGTTAACAACTATCAATAGCCATATAAATCATATAGTTGCCAGCCTAACAAAATTACCCTTATGCACTATACTCAATAGTCATACGATTTTTCATCGGCAGTAGGTCGTCCATTGCAGAAGCTACCCAGCAATACACACTCAGCTGAAGGCATTTTTGAGCAGGTTGAAGAGCTCAAGTTTAAGATTATTGTACGCGTTGCTATCTTCGCTGCCGCGATTCACGCCGCTTTGATCCCCGGCTTTTATGTCATCGGCGCGACTCCTTTAGCGATTTTGAACATATTTAGTACCTTAAGCTGGCTACTCGGGATTTGGTTAATTAAAAATAACCGACAAAGTTGGGGGTTAAGGGTGGTCAGCGTTGAGGTAGTGGTACATTCAATTGCCGCCTGTGCCTTTATGGGCACGGAAACGGGCTTTCAGTTTTATCTATGGAGTGTCTCATGTATTTTAATGGTTGATTATAAAATGCGAATGGGGAGTGCAGTGGGCTTCAGCCTAACCTTGATCGCTATATTTGCTGCCATATACATTTTGTTCTCCGGTGTTGCCTATCCCTATGCGTATGGTGAGTTTTTACGCTATATCGAGGTCGCTAATATTCTTGTCGCCGGAGTGCCGATGATTTATACCCTTGCACTGATCCGCCGTATCACTTTAGAACAACGCTCTACGCTCGCAGATATGGCAGCCAAAGATTTTCTTACCGGATTATATAATCGACGCTTTGCCAAAGAGCTTATGTTGAAGTTACACAATCGCTGCAGCACAGCAGAGCAACCCATGTGTGTCGCTATCGGCGATATCGATTATTTTAAGCAGATTAACGACCAATATGGCCACGAAGTCGGTGACAAAGTGCTGGTAGCACTGTCGCAAACATTACTTGAACACACTCGCGCCAGCGATGTTGTCGCGCGCTGGGGAGGGGAAGAATTTATTATTGCCCTGCCCAATATTGATATTGATACCGCCTCGGCAAGGATAGAATCTATCCGCAGTGCCATCAAAACCATGGACGCACGGCAGGTAAGCCCCGAATTGTCATTGACTATGAGCTTTGGTCTTAGTCAGTGGCAACCACAGCAGAGCGTGGAGGACGTTATCAACGTCGCTGATGACGCTCTGTATCGCAGTAAATCCAACGGTCGTGACCAAACGACCCTAGCGGCGTCAGCGCCAATGACACTGACACAAGTCACCTAATCAGCAGCCCGAAATTCAATGCGATGCAAGGGCTCGCCAGGTAATAAAGACGTCGCTTGATGCTCAGCAAACTGCTGATAACCCGCCCGATAAAACGAAGACAACGGATGTGCCGATTGACCACCAGGAATAGCTAAAATAGCGTGTTCCAAACGCCCTGGTTGCGCAATAAATCGCTGTGAAGCGCCAAATTCTGGGCGCTGCACTGCGGGCATAAAGCTATCACCAAACCCGGGGGTAATTGGCATATCCAGCCATGAGCTCAGCAACGGTATCTGTTTGCTAAACGGATGCTTGAGCGCTAACGCATTCACTTTGCCCCATTGCCATTGCTGCATATCATCGCCAAATTTGTCACGCAAACGCTGAGTCGCGAGCGCGAAGCTGCGCATCAGTAAGCTCTGTTTATCGCCCAACTGCCAGCGCTGAGGCTGCGCCAAAAGCTGCCAGGTGGCGGGCTCAAGGTTGCGTTTGATAGGCCCTAGAGACAAAGACTCTTGTGCTAGCGCCGACTCAATATCGGCAAACACGGTGTCCATCACTGCGCTGCGGAAGTAGCGAACTAAGGTATAGCCAATGGAGTCAGTGCATGCACAGCCCCGCCAATTGCGAACCGCCTCTAAGTATGGGGACTTAGGTTCGCTCTGCAAAGTTGTCACCAATAGCGCCTGCCATTTGCCTAAAAAGCGCGCTTCGTTATCAAGTTGCAGGTCAAGGAATGCCTGTTCATCAAACTGCTCACGTGCAGCGAGACGGTCGCGGATCTGCTGCTGGCGCGCTCCTAGCGCATAGCCACCATCACCAAAGCGCTGATGCTGCTGCGCCGACATAACACGCGCATTGGCGGTCCAAATACGCCCCTGTTTAGGGTTTATCACGCGTGGTCGCTGCGGCTCATTACTAAACCAAGCTTGTTCAAACTGCTGTTCGGCGATGGCGGTATCGCTAGGTTGAGTGCGTGCTGCAATAGCGCCCATGGGCTGCCAGCCTAGCTGGCCTTGGGCATCAACAACCACTAGATTCTGCACCGGCATGCCGGCTGTATTCGCTAACTGAAAGGCTTCGGTGACCGTTTTGGTGGTGGCTAGCTCAGCTAAATCAAGGTTCAAGGCATAATCGTAATGACCCACCCAACTAAGCGCGTAGCGCTGACCACCGACTTCCCGTACCGGGCCATAGTCGCTCATGAGTAAGCGATATTGATGCACACTGCCGTCATCAAGGGCGATGCTCTCTTGTACCTCGACTAAATCAGCGTCGTCGCTAAGGCGAATCCAATCAGATGTGTCGACGTAGGCATTGGTGAATCCCCACGCAATGTGGTTATTACTGCCAACAACAATGGCGGGTGCACCCGGTAACGATACCCCAGTTACTTGGGTATCAGCAAAATTCAGCTGCGCACGATACCAAATAATGGGCACCGCTAAGCCTAAATGCATGTCGTCGGCGACCATAGGTTGGCCGCTTGTAGTTAACTCCCCCGACACAGCCCAATTGTTGCTCCCCACTTCCAAACTAGGAATGATTTCCCGTATCTGAGCATGCTGCGCTGAAGCCGGCAGCAATGGAATCGTCATCTGTGGTGCCAAGAGTTCGCTGTTATCGAGCGCTGATTGATAGGATGAAGGCTGAGTTAAAAACTGCCGCATTGGCGCACCAAACTGCTGCTCGATACGCTCTAGCACCATGTCACGGGCAAAAGTACCGGCTTGTAAATCGAGGTACATGCTGTAAATCACTAATAAGCTGTCGACTGGCTGCCAAGGCTCAATATCGGCACCCACTAACAAGTATTCAAAGGTTTTTAAACTCTGCGCCTGCTGGGCATCATTCACGCCTTGGCTATAACGCTGAAGCAATTGCTGTTGTGCGGGTTTAAGCTGAGCATAAATGCGCTTTGAGCGTTGACGTAGTTGATGGAAACGCATTTTCTTATCCAATGGCAAAGCGGCCTCACCAAAAAGCGCACTAAGTTCGCCCGCCGCATTACGCCGCAGTAAATCCATTTGAAAGAACCGATCTTGCGAATGGGCAAAGCCCAGCCCATATGCGGCATCGGCCATTGAGTGAGCATCGACAATGGCTTGCCCTAGCGCATCGCGCTTTATCGTCACCACTTTATCAATACTCTGACTTTGACCGCGACCATCTAGGCTTGGCAAACTGAGATATAAAATGGCATAAAGGAGTGCCGTTACCAGAAGTAGCAAAACAATGACTGCTATCGCTAAGCGCTTAATCCACATCAACATAATCTGTCCATATCGAGTTTATTGTTATTCTGCCCACAGCTAGTGTATGACATTTTTTAAGCTTTGTTCGTGTTAAAGGCAAGTTACCGATATAATAACGACCATAGTAAGATTTCTTCGCAATCAACTGCGTGTCGCTTTATTGAGAACATTATGACTGAACAGACTTTTATCAAAGGTAAAGACAGAGACTTAGAGTCGTCTATCTCTACCATGCAAAATAAACTCGTGGCATTAGATATCAATGTGGAGGAGGCTTTGTGGCTGAACCCAGTGGCTAACTGCTACTCGGTCCACATCCGTGATAAAGACTGTGGGGTGATGTTCACTAATGGTAAAGGGGCTACCGATAAAGCGTGTTTAGCGTCGGCACTAGGGGAGTATTTTGAGCGTTTAAGCTGCAACTACTTCTTCGCCGATTTTTACTTAGGCGAAGAGTTCGCGAACGCCGAATTCACCCACTACCCCAGTGAAAAGTGGTTTGCCGTCGACGGCGAGCAAGTGCCAGAGGGTTTGATGAACGAGCAGCTATGGGACTATTTTGACCCCGAGCGCGAACTCACCCCATCTCACCTTTATGACTTTAACTCCGGCAATACCGAGCGCGGTATTTGTGCGCTGCCATACACCCGTGTGCGCGATGAAGAAATTGCCTATATCCCCGTCAATGTCATCGGCAACATCTTTGTATCTAACGGCATGAGTGCCGGTAACACCAAATACGAAGCTCGCGTGCAAGGCCTTTCAGAAGTGTTTGAGCGCGCCATTAAAAACCAAATTATCGCTGAAGGAATTTGCCTACCCGAAGTGCCTGAAGAGGTGGTGAAGCAATATCCGAAGATTCACCAAGCCTGTGAAGAGCTACGCAGCCATGGGTTTCATTTGCGCATCGCCGATGCGTCGTTGGGCGGTAAATACCCGGTTATGAGTGTGACCCTAATCAATCCGGTTGATGGCTCGGTGTTCGCTTCATTCGGTGCTCACCCGTCATTTGAAGTGGCGTTAGAACGTACTGTTACTGAGCTTCTTCAAGGCCGTCGTCTTGACCAACTTGACGTATTCCAATGCGCCACTTTCGATAACGACGAAGTGGCGTCAGCAGAAAATATCGAATTACATTTTATCGACTCCAGCGGCCTGATTTCCTATGACTTCTTCCGTGACCAAGCTGATTTTGACTTTGTGCACTGGGATTTCAGCGGCAACACCGAGCAAGAGTACCAATTCTGCACGGATCTGATCCACGACATGGGCTACGACATCTACATCATGGATTACACGCACTTAAACGTGTACGCCTGCCGTATCTTGGTACCCGGTTTATCCGATATTTACCCTGTGGATGAGCTCATCTGGCGCAACAATAATGAGGGCGCTAAATTCCGCCAGGACTTCCTGTCACTGGATCAATACGACGCCGAACAATGGCTGGAAATCTACGACCGCTTAGAAGAAGCAGGACATAGCGATATTATCCGCGCTGCCGAATTTATCGGTGTGGTGACTGATGCCGACACACCTTGGCATACTCTGCGCATCGGCGAGCTGAAAGCGCATCTATGCCTTGCCGCACAAAGCGAGGAAGCCATTGATTGGGTCGAGTGGATTCTGCATACCGATCAAATTAGCCCAGAGCGGATTCGCTTCTTCCGCTGCTTAAAAGCGGTCTTGGAAATCAAATATGACGAACAACGAGCGTACAGCACTTATCAAAGCTCATTGGCGCTGATGTTTGGTGCTGACAATGTTGAACTCGCGATTGAAATAGCAGAAGCACGGATACAGTTCCACGGGCTTAGCTTCCCAGGCTTAGCACTTGAAGGTTTTAAAAAGCACCACGCACTGCTCGATGGCTACCGTAAACTGCACAGAGCAAAAGCGCAGTTTTGGGATCGCCAAGTAAGCGATAGCTAAACTATTTTGATGATGCGCCCAAAACCTGGGCGCATTGTTCCTATGCCCGAAAAATCAGCACCTTAGCTGATATATTAATTAGACAAGCCTCGCTACTGCACTATAGTTTAAGGTGTTGTTCAACCACTGACTATCTGCAGCCATGCCACCAGCTTCGAAAAGCCGCTTTTATGCCATTGCCTTTTACGGCCTAATCGCCCTCACCCTGGCTGTGGCTGTATTTCTCGATCACCTCAATTATCAAAAAACAGAGCAACAATATCGCCAAGATGTGCGGGAAGTAGCACAAAGTTATCGCAGCCAATTACAGGCACTGATGACCGCCAATATTCAGCTTGTACGCGGATTAATACCAGCCATCGCTGCCCAACCCAACCTCAACCAACAACAATTCAGTGTCGTTGCACAAAGCCTGTTTACCAGTTCTAAAGAACTGCGCACCATAGGTGCAGCACCAGATATGGTTATTCGAATGACCTACCCTCTCAAGGGTAATGAAGGAGCCATTGGCCTCGATTATATGGCCAACCCCAGTCAACGTGATGCAGCCTTGGCCGCTAAAGAAGGTGGAGAAATAGTAATTGATGCCCCCGTTAATTTAGTGCAGGGCGGTGTTGGCATTATTGCCCGACTGCCCATTTATCTGCAGCAGCCGAAACAAGAATTTTGGGGGCTGATATCGGTCGTGCTCGACGCCAACAAGGTCTATAGCAATGGCGGACTCGTGCAATTACAAGAACAATTCAATGTCGCCTTGTATAAGCGTAATCCAGATAAACACATGTTTGGCGATACCGCTATTCGCTATAGCGACCCCATTGAACTATCGATTAGTCTACCTAATGATACTTGGTATTTGGCAGTTCAACCACAAGCGGGCTGGCAGCCTCCTTGGGAGAGCTTTGGCTATGCGCGCATCGCGATTATTTTAACCACCTTGTTAGTGGTACTGTTTTTAGCTTGGCTTCGAGCCTTATTCTTAAAACTCATGGTCAATGAGCAGCGCCTTCAAGCGTTATTCGACCTTTTTCCGCTAGGTATCGCGTTATGTGATGCCAAAACGGGCCGCTATATCAATGCTAATAAAGCCTTACTAAACTCGCTCGATACCCACTTACAACAGCTAAAACAACAACACTTCGCCAACACTCTGCGCTTCAACGAGCGCACAGTACCGGCCTTAGATCAATTGCGCCATGGTCAACATATTGTTGCGGGAGAAGCTCTTTGGCAAAACAACGCCACCTTCCCGGTGAATGTGAATGGGGTGCAATTTACCAATGCTCAGGGTGAACCTTTTGTGTGGCTACTCATTGAAGATTTGCGCGAAAAGAAGGCGACACAAGCAGAAATACTTGAAAAGAGTCAGCGCCTAGCACTCATCGTTGAAAATATCGGTGTTGGAACCTGGGATTGGCAAGTACAAAACGGCGAAGTGACGTTTAACGAGCGTTGGGCGCAAATCATTGGTTATGAGCTCGAAGAGCTCACCCCCATCAATATTGATACTTGGCTCAATCACACCCACCCTGATGACTTAAAAGAATCAGGACTACGTTTGGAGCAACACTGGCAGGGACACAGTGAACAGTATGTATGTGAAGCCCGAATGCGTCATAAACTAGGCCATTGGGTGTGGGTTCTGGATACCGGCCGAGTCATTGAATGGTGCGATGATGGTCGACCAAAACGTATGATTGGCACGCACTTAGATATTAGCTCACAAAAGTCGACAGAAGCGGCACTGCGCCATGCTAAGCAAGAGATCGAGCGCTTCTTTGAGCTCAGCGCTAACTTTATGGCTATTCTCAACGTACATGGCTTTTTCGAACGCGCCAACTCACGCATATACCGGGGCTTGGGCTTTACAGCCAGTGAAATACTTGCCAAGCCGCTACTCGACTTTGTCGCCTGTGATGATAAAGAGCGCGTACAACAACAATTTGATAAGTTGAGCCAGCAGGACAATGAAACTCAATTTGATTGCTACTTGCTTACCCACTCACACAAACAGCTGCTGTGCCGTATTAACTTGGCTCTGGATCAAGAGAATAGCAAAATTTATATGGTTGCTAGCGACATCACTGAGCAGCAACGAATCAGCAAGCAGCTGTTGACGCATAAACAAATGCTCGAAGCAATGAGTACCCAGGCACGCATTGGCGCATGGGAGCTGAATAACGATACTAACCACGCGTTCTGGTCCAAAGTGAACCGCGAGATTCATGGCGTCGATGACAGCTACCTGATCACCGCAGATAATCTTTTTCACTTTTTCACACCCAGTTCCCAATCCCAGTTAAATACGCTTATTACTCGCACCATCAATGACCGTCAGCCGTTTTGTACTGAGCTACAGATAGTCACAGCTCAAGGTGCTAAAAAGTGGGTACGCGTGCGCGGTGAGGCGGAGTTCGACCAGCAACGCTGTATTCGCATCTTTGGCTCTACCCAAGATATAGATGGCGAAAAGCGCGGCCAGCTCGCACAACAGCAATTAGCACAACGTAATAGCGCTTTAGCAGGGCTCACGGTCGATGACGCGATTCTCAATGGTGATTTAGACGCGGCTAAACACATTATCACCCGCATGGTCAGCCGCACCTTAAACACCCACAGGGTCAGTATCTGGTTGTTTGACGATGCCCATCAAGAAATGCATTTACTGTCGCTGTACGAGCAAGACAAAAACAGCCATAGCGAGAGCGGTGTATTAGTCGGGGAGCAATACCCAACTTACTTTGGCGCGATACAAAAGCGAGCAGTATTAAGCATCAGTGATGCTCACAATGATCCGCTGACCAGGGAGTTTTTACAGGACTATCTGCAGCCGCTCAATATTCATGCGCTTCTCGACTGTGCCATTCCTGGGCGCCATGGCATGGTCGGCGTGGTGTGCGCAGAACAGCTTCATGAACCGCGTGTGTGGAGTGAGAATGATGAAAACTTTCTTATAGCTATCGCTAATATCATCGGTGGTGTCTATGCCAACCACGAAAGACAACTAACGGAAATTGCCCTTCGCAACGCGAAAAATAAAGCTGAGCATGCCGCGCTCGTAAAAAGTGAGTTTCTTGCCAGTATGAGTCATGAAATACGTACGCCGATGAATGGCGTATTGGGTATGTTAGAGCTACTGGATCACAGCACATTAAATGACTCGCAGCATCATCACCTGCAACTAGCCCGCTCTTCTGCCAACACCTTATTAAGTATTATCAATGACATATTGGATTTTTCTAAAATTGAAGCGGGCAAGGTAGAAATTGAACACATAAGTTTTGATATTCACCAAGTGTTGTCACAGGTTGTTGAGTCGCTAGCCTTGAAAGCACAACAACAAAACAACCGTTTATATCTGGATGCGCATCAGCTACCACAGCAAATAGTTGAGGGTGATCCCAACCGCTTGCGCCAAGTGCTGGCCAATTTATTATCGAATGCGATTAAATTTACCGAAGACGGTGAGATAACGATTACCGCAACACTTGATGAGCATGGGTTATTTACATGCAGTGTCCAGGACACCGGCATTGGTATCTCTAAGCAAGCTCAAGCGCAGTTATTTGATGCCTTTACCCAAGCTGATAGCTCCACCACCCGGCGCTTTGGCGGCACCGGTTTAGGTCTTGCCATTGTCCGTCAGCTGTGTCAACTCATGCATGGCGATGTCAGTGTGAAAAGCACTGTGGATCAAGGCAGTACATTTACGTTCTTCATTCAACTGGAAGCCGATGAGCAATCTTCCGTTACTCAACACTTGTTGGGTGAGCATGTGGCTATTTTCTGTCATGATCGCCAAGAGAGTATCCTAGCTCGGCAACACTGTGAGTTGATGGGAGCAAAGGTCACCTGCTTTACGGGTGGCAATGACTTGCTTGAGCATTTGGCTAACCAAAGTGTCGAGCGCCTCATTATCGATGCCGAACCGCTATTAAAAAAGACCCATGAGTTACAGCATCGACTGAAAAGCACGCTTAGTGAACAATGCCAGCTGTTGGTCTTAGCGAATATGGAACAAACGAATGAGGTCAGCGAGCAACTGGAATTTGAACACTTCCGATTAGCGTTTCATCCATTAACTAGTTTTGATATTTACAGCGGTTATACGCGCTCAGAAGAGACTGGTGCGCAGCAGCTCACGGGGACTATTAACTGTTTGCTTGTAGAAGATAACCAGGTCAACCAAATTGTTACCTCATCCTTATTGGACAAACATGGTTGCAACTACGAAATTGCCAATGATGGACAACAAGCGATAACACGCTTGCAACAGTGTCCTTCGGGGTATTTTGATGTGGTGCTGATGGATTGCCAAATGCCCATTCTTGATGGCTACCAAGCAGCCTCTCAAATCCGCCAAGGTAAGGCCGGAGAGCAACATCAAAACATTGCGATTATTGCCCTGACCGCCAACGCAATGGAGGGCGACAAGGAAAAATGTTTGCAATCGGGTATGAACGATTATTTGAGTAAGCCCCTTAAGCCAGACGCACTCTACGAGAAGCTAACCATCTGGGCACATATGGCATCGCCGTGTGAATAGCACGAGGCAAAATAGCAACCCCGAGGTCGGCGCTTTAATTTTTTTGTAAATGCTTACATAATAGCTGCTTACCATCTTGCTCAAGCGGGGGAATTATGCGAGCCGAAATCGTTGCCGAAATGAGAGTGCAACCTAGCATTGATGTCCAACAAGAAGTTACTCGTCGGGTGTCATTTTTAAAACACAAGCTTCAACAAGCCCACTGTCGCACCTTGGTGCTTGGCATCAGTGGCGGTGTTGATTCCTCTACTTGCGGCCGTCTTTGCCAGCTTGCCATTGAAGAGCTCAACGCCGATCACGATACTGAACAATATCAGTTCATTGCCGTGCGCTTGCCTTATGGCGTGCAAGCCGACGAGGATGAGGCGCAGCTGGCGCTCGATTTTATTCAACCCAGTCAGCGTGTGACCGTGAATATCAAACCCGCTACCGACCATATGCACGAACAGGTGCTAAGCAGCCTCGCTGGCAGTGATTTAAGTTTACCCGCACAAAGCCATATTGATTTCGTCAAAGGTAATGTCAAAGCACGCCAACGCATGATTGCCCAATATGAGCTAGCGGGTCTACATCAAGGTTTAGTCGTTGGCACCGATCATAGCGCGGAGAATATTACCGGGTTTTATACTAAGTTTGGGGATGGTGCGTGCGATCTAGCGCCGCTGTTTGGCTTATCTAAACGCCAAGTACGTGCGCTTGCTCAACACCTCGGAGCGCCTGACGCCTTAGTTACCAAAGCACCGACCGCCGACTTAGAGTGCGATCGCCCCGGCCTCACAGACGAAGAAGCACTGGGCTTGAGTTATGACCAAATCGACGACTTCCTTGAGGCGAAACCCTTAAGTGCAGAAATAGAGCAACGCATAATCGCCATATATCAGCGCACTCAGCATAAGCGTCAACCGATTCCGACCATTTACGATTAGTGCACATAGCCCATGTCAGTACATGGGCTATGACTACCACAAAACTAACCTCAGGCGTAAATGATCGACCGCTCTCGCCCATGCGTAAACACTGCAATCCTTTTGTCATTTGTTTATAGTAAGAGCAGTTCACGCTTAAACTGAAGAAGTTATGTCCTTTCCAATTTTAATAACCGGGGCCGGACAACGTATAGGTCTTGCCCTTGCCCAGCATTTCGTAGCTGAGCAGCACGATGTCATTATTACCTACCGTACTCGGCACAATGCAGTAGATGAGTTAGCGGCGCAAGGTGTTACTTGTATTCAAGCAGATTTTAGTGACGATGAAAGCATTGTGCACTTTATCAATGAGTTACGAGTCCACACGCCAAAGTTACGCGCTATTATTCATAACGCATCAAGTTGGGATAGTGAGAGTAAAAACGATGACTACGCAGCCTTGTTCGATAATATGATGCGTATTCATGCCAAGGTACCTTACCTTATCAACCAACATTGCCAAGACATGCTCGAGCACAGCGATGGCTATGGCGACATTATTCATTTGACCGACTTTGTGGTCGAGACAGGCAGTGCCAAACACCTTGCCTATGCAGCCAGCAAAGCGGCATTGGATAATTTAACTAAGTCATTTGCGGCCAAGTACGCACCACATATAAAAGTGAACGCTATTGCCCCTTCGCTGATTATTTTTAACGAGGGCGACAGTGAACAGTATAAACATAAGACATTACAAAAATCCCTCATGGGCATTGAACCTGGATGTCGAGAAATTATTAATGCTGTCGAGCTTCTGCTAACCAGCGACTATATAACCGGACGCAGCTTAGCCGTTGATGGCGGCCGTCATCTAAAGTAATTGAGAACATTATGCACGACGAATTAAAACAGAGTTACCAACAATTAATCTCCGCCGTTGGCGAGGACCCACAACGCGAAGGCCTACTAGATACCCCCAAGCGTGCAGCCAAGGCCATGGAGTACCTAACTCAAGGCTACCGTCAGACATTGGCAGAAATCACCAATAATGCGGTGTTTACCTCTGATGCTGATGATATGGTTCTGATCCAAGATATAGAGCTTTACTCAATGTGTGAGCATCACCTGTTACCCTTTGTCGGCAAAGCACATATTGCTTACATTCCCGACGGTAAAGTCTTAGGGCTTTCGAAGTTTGCCCGTATCGTTGATATGTTTGCCCGTCGCTTCCAGATCCAAGAGCAATTGACTCATCAAATCGCTCAAGCAGTTGAAGAAGTCACTGGCGCCAAAGGCGTTGGCGTGATCGTTGAAGCTAAGCACATGTGTATGATGATGCGTGGGGTCGAAAAGCAAAACTCTAAAATGCGTACGTCAGTTATGCTCGGTAATTTCCGCACTGATCCGAAAACGCGCAATGAATTTCTGCAGCTAGTGAAGAATTAGGACACACCATGACCAACGCCATTATCAATGTTACTAATCTCCGGCTAAGAACCTATATTGGGTTCAACCCCGAAGAACGGGAAAAAAAGCAAGATGTTGTGATTAATATCGAGATCCACTATCCGGCAGATAAGGCGTGTACCAGTGATGAGGTGCAAGAGGCACTCAACTACAAGACCGTCACCAAGGAAGTGATCGCACTGGTAGAGCAAGGACAGTTTCTACTTTTAGAAAAGCTAGTCGCGGATATCTTAGCGCTCTGCCACCAGCACCCTAGTGTACATTACGCTAAAGTACGGGTGGACAAGCCACATGCGTTGCGATTTGCCGACTCTGTATCGTTGACCTTGGATTGGCACGCTTAGCTGTCCAGCTTATGATTAAGCACTCGCATTAATTGGCGAGTGCTTCCCCCCCGCCATACAATGACTGTATGCCAAGAGCCATCAATATAACCACCCAATACCGCACACCTTTACCGATACTGACAATAGCAACAAACAGCCAAAACCGGACTCGAAAGATACCACCTATCACGGTGAGTGGATCGCCAATCACCGGTAGCCATGCGAAAAACAGGCTATACACACCGTAACGATGAAAACGGCGTTTCGCTTTTTCCATCGCTGCGGCTGAGACCGGAAACCACTTTTTGTGTTGAAAGCGTGTAACTTGGGTCCCCAAGGCATAATTGACACAGCTACCAAGAACATTCCCGAGTGTTGCAAACAACCATAACAACATTAGGTGATAGCTCCCTTGCGTCACCATCGCAGTAAGTACCAATTCCGATGAGCTAGGTAGGAGCGTTGCCGACACAAAGGCGGTTAAAAATAAACTAAAATAGGCCAGCAAAACGCTCCTGTATTGCTATTTTTTATGTCTAATGCTTATAAAAACTTAATACACAGCGGATACTTAAACTCTTTGCCTTCGTAGGCTTTGATGCTAGCAATAATCACCATTACGAACGAGAAAATGGCGACTAAAGGCAGTAGCACAACCCCAATAGCAACAAAGATAAGTAAGAAGCAGACGATGAAAGCAATAAGCATAGTTAGCTGAAAGTTCAATGACGCGCGGCCATGACGGTCAACCACTTCCATCTCATCTTTTTTCACCAACCAGACAATCAACGGGCCAATGATAGATCCAAATGGCACTATAAAACCCGCGAGTGCGGCTAAGTGACACAGCATCGCCATGGTTTTCTCATCATTACTTTGCTTGTTGTTATTGTTTGCCGGTGGCGGGGTGTCATTCTTCTCTGGTAATACGGGTTCCATATTCTCTCCTGCTTTATGGGTTTGGTATTCAGATTCGCAGGTTTTCTTGCTTGTGTCTAGATACCCGCTCGGTATTAATAACAAACCAGATGCGTATAGGTGGCTCTGTGAGGACAGCCTAAGCATTGGTATTACGGCGTATTAGCGCTAGACTAGGGCTCTTGTAATATCATCGTCGGAGTTAACGTGGGTACTGAAGTTGTTAATATTTTAACCATGGCAAAGGTCATTCAAACAGCCGTCGCTCCGGTATTTCTAATCACAGGGATTGCGGCCACCCTTGGGGTACTATCAAACCGCTTGGCGCGGATCACCGACCGTGCTCGTGCCTTGGAGAGAAAACTAAAAATCAGCAGCGATGAAGAGTTTAATCGCTCACTAGCAACAGAGCTGCGCGCCCTGTTAAAGCGTGCGCGTTGTATTCATATCGCTTTTAGTTTCAGTGTACTCAGCGCTACCTTAGTGAGTGCTGTCGTTATGCTGTTGTTTATGGCAAATATCCAAGCCATTAACCTTGGTACTGCTATTGCTGGGTGTTTTATGGTCGCGATGCTGCTGCTTATATTGGCATTTATCGCGTTATTAGGAGAAGTCTTTTTAGCGACTAGAAGTATGCGCAGGGGCATGATATTCGCAGACATTGATCTCGGAGAATAACCACAATTGCACATACCTTCAGCGTTTAGTAGGACTTATTAGTCATTGCAGCGATTATTAGCGCACTTGCTCTTGTGTTCACCGTCCTGCTTAGGTAAAAAGAAGGTTGTTTTACGAAAAGGGGCAAATGGAATGAAACTAAAAACATTATTGGCGGCGACTCTTATCGCCACATCGGGTTCAGCACTAGCAAACTCCGTGTTCGAGAAGCCGGAAGATGCGATTGAGTATCGGCAGTCGGTCTTTTCATTGATCCGAGTGCAAATTGGTGACATGGGCGACATGCTTAAGGGTAAGGTTCCTTTTGACGCGGCGCGCTTTCAACAACGCGCAGATAATGCTGCAGCGCTATCACAAATGCCTTGGGAAGCGTTCACTGCGGGCTCAGACCAGGGTAATACCGATGCCTTAGCAGCCATCTGGGAAGACAAGGCCACCTTTGATAAAAAAGCCAACACCTTTGCACAATATGCCCAAGAACTTGCTGTTGCTGCTAAAAGTGGTGATAAAAAGCAAATCGCTCCTGCTTTTAAAAACTGGGCGAAAGGCTGCAAAGATTGCCACAAGTCATTTAAAGACTAAACAAACCCGTTCATGGCGGTATCAATCAGTATGAAGCTCAAGCTGATTATCATGATAGAACACCTATAAAAAACGGCGCCTTCAGGCGCCGCTTTTATGTCCATCGCTCAACGAATTAGCTGCGACGACGACGCAACCACATCAGTGGTGCCATCAGTAGCGCTAGCCACCCTAATGAGCCCGAGCTAGTGCTCTTCTTCACAGGAACTTGAGGCTGTGGTTCTGGTTGCTCAGATGCTTCATCAGCTAGGTTAGTGACATTGACCATCACCGTTGCCGTGTTAGAAATATTGCCGCGGGTATCTGTGGCAACAACTTCAAACATCACCTGTTCAAGACCACTGTCGTAATCAAGCTGTTCGGCATTGGCCACAACGACCTCACCATCGCTGTTGATATCAACGGCGGTCGAGCTTGAGCTCACAACAATAAACTCTGAAATAGCGCCAGCAAAGGTCGCATTGCGCTCAGCGGTAAGTGTACCAATGACCGTACCTTGCTCAGTGTTTTCGTCTACCGAGAACTGCGCATCAGCCAAACTAGGCGCCACTTGCATATCATTGCGTGGTGAAGTGACAATGGCTTTGGCACCATTGGTAGATAGAATAGTGAAGTTAGCGTCAGCAAATAAGAACTGTGCACTTTCCCCTGGAGCAATACTCTGTACTTCATCACCTTGAGCATCGACTGCCATTGCCACAATTTGTGCAGGTGCGAAGTTATAGTTACCTTGAGCGGTATCAACGGCGTTACTGCCACCTGTTGGGAAGTTATCAGGCGCAGTTCTGAAACGTACCGTAGCATTGACATTGCCCAAGTCCGCCGCAGTCAAACCATAATCACCAATACAATTTTGCAGTGTTACGTAGTTAGTCGCACTGTCGAAGTACAAGTTACTAAGGTTACCGCTTAATTGACCATAAGGCGTTGTAAAGGTAATAGGTGTAGGTGTCGGGCCATCAAACAGCGAGTAGTTCACTGAATGTGCTGTGACATCCCAGCGGCCATCACCATCCATATCAAAATCTGCGGCAAAGCCACCCATATCAGCGTGGGCTACAGGCTGGTCAACAACCAAAGTTGTAAATACGCCATAGCCTGATTCACAGAACGAGGCTGGCACAGCCAATGTCTCGACACTGCCTGCAACAATATCTAAACGACCACCATCACCCACTTTGTCTGTTACTGTATTCTCAACAATCACCGGTGTCAGCTCCGCCGCACCTTGGTTGTGCAGTGTATAAACGACACCTTGCTCACCTTTTTCAGCGCTGATCACAGGTTTTGCCGCTGCACGTGGAAGTACATGATAAACCAAGTGCAAGGCCTGTTCACCGCCTTCACTAAAGACCAAGGCACCATCTAGCTCTGAGTCTGTCAGCAACTCAGTCGCTGCTAAGGTGTCAATATTGCTGCCACTTAGCTGCCACTCTGGTAATGTTGTAGGGTCAATAGTCATAGCCACTTCAAACTCGACGGATTGGCCCGCCGGAATAGTCACTGAGGTGGGATACTCAGCCATTAAGCTGCCGCGTTCAACATCATCTGCAAAACGCTGCTCTAAACTGAGCTCATATGTCTTAGCACTGCTTGAGAAGTTCTTAACTACCACGGTTTTAGTCATCGTGGTTGTCTCACTTAAGCTTTGCAGCCCAAATGATAACGCAGCTTGGTGCGTGTCTTTTGCCCAAGCCGCTACCGGTAGGTTCGCAGCCTTTTCAACGTCAACCAAACCAGAGCCAATGGCGCTAATCGGTGCCATTGCTGCGTTCTCATCAAGCGCACGTGGGGTGACGGTAACATCAAGGTTTGCCGCGTTCATCAAGGTTGCTTTAAGTTCCATCGCGTTGCGCTCTGGTAAAGCCTCTTTAAGCATACTGATAGCACCCGCGGTAATTGGGCCTGAGAATGACGTGCCTGTTGCTCCAGAAAGCCCTGTGCCTGTGCCAGGCTCGGCGGTCATGATATTAACACCGGGGGCAGTGATCTCAGGTTTTAATAGGCCGCTGACCGAAGGTCCACGAGAGGTGAAATCGGCCATCGCACCAGGTGTTGCCACTAACTCAGAGGAAATATTGAAGCTAGCGCCGCCTTTCAATTGCGCCCCAGTGGCAAAAGTAACCCCCACTGATGGAATACTCACTGCTTCGTCAAACCCGCCCATAGGCGCAGGCGTGCCATCATCAACGTTATTGGCGATAATCACAAAAGCAGCGCCCTTAGTTTGGGCAGCCAGTACTTTATCAGTGAAGTTACAACCACCACGGTCCACTACTACAGCCTTGCCTGTAAAATCAACACCTTCAGCAAAAGGCTCACAAGCGGTTTGGTTGGCATCTGGATAAACCAGCTCAATGTCATCGCTGCTAAAGCTGAACGCACCTGGGCCAAAATTGGCGCCCTGAATGACAGCTTCTTCACCTGCCACTGTGCCTTCAGCCACACGAGTCTCATCCGTTGGGTGAGTCATGGCTCCCACGGAAAGTGCATTTTCAGTGGTGCTTGGGCCACCAACGATAAATGGATATGCACCATCGTTGCCGGCAGAGATAACTACACTTGTACCTAACTTGGCGGCACGATTAATAAATAAGCCTACCGCATCTTCCGCAAGGTCACCGTAATCGCCACCTAAAGACATGTTAACTACATCGACGCGGTCTTCAATATCCATGTCGCCATTGGGGTCCATCGCTGATTCTAGCGCCAGTAATTGTGCAAGCCCTGGACAACCACCGCCACACACGGAATACACAAACAACTCTACATTAGGTGCAATCCCCGTTACCGAGTGTGAAACATGTGTACCGTGGCTCGTGCCGAAGTCAATCGGATCGGCATCATCATTAAAGTAGTCATAACCACCTTTAACAATACCTTGCGGCCAAGTTACCGTCGTTGGGTCTGCAGTGGCTGCGTCATAAGCCGCTTGCGTGCCCTCACCACCAAACACTGCGTGGGTATAATCAATGCCGGTATCAAGCACAGCCACTCGGACTCCTTCACCAGTTGCGATTTGGCTCTCAACTAAGGGCGTTGCTTTAATGTAATCAGCGCTATCAGCAACATTAAGCTCGTAGTCGTAAACCGGGTAGATTTCTTTCACATCCTCGTGTGCCAGCACTTTTCTCACTTCGGACTCATCGCCGTTAACGACAAGCGCATTAACCAGCTTAGTAGTGCGTGTGATCACATTGAGATTTAAATCGGCGCTTTGAATATCACTTAATACGCGCTCTTGTGCTTGCGAGATATTCGCACTTTGCGTGGCTTGCTGATCTTTGCTTACAGAAAACATCGGCTCACTGTTAAGCTCAATAAGCCAAGATACAGCGCGTTTGTTCTGTTTTTTGATTTCGCCAAGTTGGCGCTCAATTTTGCTTTGATGCTGCGGTGTAAAAATTTTATTCTGTGGTTCTAGCTCTGAAGCTGCGACTTGAGTGCCAAGCAAGGCAGACGACACGCCCAGTGCTAATGCACTCAATTTGAGTTTATTTGAAGCCATAATTTTCCTCTGAAAGACATCATTATTGTTGTTGTTCAATTGCAACTATAATGAAAACAAAAAGAGGAGCAAGATTAAATTAATGTAAAACCATTATAAGCAAGATAGAAAGCGGGCTATGCCCGCTCAATGGGTCACCATGAATATGTAACAAAGTATGTTTTAGACAAGACTTACTAGTGGCTCGTAACCCCATGTACATAACAACGCAGCCAGTATAGCTGCAAAAACGACGAACGCGGGCCAAGCAGGCTTGACTGCCGTTGTTTCTTGCAATGCATTATTGCGACCGGTAATCATCGCTGGCACCAGTCTTTTACCTTTCAATGCATAAATCACAATAGCAGCAATATGCAAAACAATGGCGGCTAGGATCAAGTCAAAGTTTTGATGGTGCACAGAGGAGGCCCATTCAACCCAATCATAAGACACATACTGGACTAAAGGGCCATCGGTAAGAATATCGTCTGTGGTCATCAATCCGCTGAGCAATTGCACCAATAACAGCGCAAAAAATACCAACACCATATAGCTACCCGCCGCATTGTGTCCGGCCACTTGTTCGCTTTGTCTGAGCGCCCTAAACACGGCTTTGGGTGAGTGTAATAACCGGCGCAAACGAGCACTTTCGCTACCAAAAAGCCCCCACAATAGACGAGTTGCAAGCAGTGCTAAGGTAATGTAGGCAAGCACAAAGTGTAGCGCCATCTCTCCTTCTTCCGCAGAGAAATAGAGGCCTGCGAGACACAGTACTAACCCCCAATGAAAAAAGCGTATAAACCCATCCCAAACTTTCATTTTTGACTCCTTAACTTGGCAATATTGCGATTATGCCAAACTCTGTGTCATGCTGCGTGCTTGATCGTAAAAAACTTTGCTTATGTCTGCTGTTACAAACGCTAAAAACCGAACCCGCTTACATCGACTGGCCTTTATCAAAGGTCAGCTCGATATGTTGCCGCTAAACTTAGCGGTTTTACCTTGGGGGCTATTATGTGGCTCGTTGGCAATGCAAAATGGCTTCAGCGCCTGGGAAACGCAATTGATGTCGTTGTTGGTCTTTGCCGGCTCGGCGCAACTGGTGGCCATCGAGCTTATCGCCGATCATACGCCACTGCTGACACTGCTGTTTACCACCTTCATTATTAGCTCTCGCCATTTTCTGTATGGTCTGGCAGTACGCCAGAAGGTGATTAGCCAACCGCTGCGCTGGCGCTTGCCCGTCAGCTTCGTGTTAACCGACGAGCTATTCGCCTTTTCCCATCACCGCAAGGCATATCAAACGAAAACTCGCCTTATTTATGCGCTCAGCGCCGGCTTTAGCTTTTATGTGGCCTGGAATATATGGACTTTACTGGGCATCTTAGCAGGGCAACTATTACCCGATTTAACCAATTTAGGCTTAGACTTTGCCATCGCCACCACTTTTATTGCCTTGGTTGTGCCCACCATAAAAAACAAAGCAACCTTAGCCTGCGTGGTGATCACCGGGATTTGCGCCGCCACTTTCAAGGCTTGGGGCCTGGAACTCTGGCTGGTACTCAGTGCCCTAAGTGGTATGGCAGTGGGCTACGTGGTCAGTAAGGATAGCCAATGATACTCACTACCATAGTGCTTATGGCATGTATCACCTTTGCCAGCCGTTACCTGTTTTTACACCGCGCCTTACCCTTTCGGGTCGGGCCGAAACTGCAGCGCTTTTTAAGTTTCAGTGCGCCGGCGGTACTGACCGCTATTTGGGTGCCCATTGTCCTCCTTCCTGAGGGGCAGTGGCATATTAGTTATCGCAATCCTTATTTACTGGCCGCCGTGCTGGCCATTATTGTTGCCTATCGCAGTAAAAGTATCTATCTCACTACCTTAGTAGGGATGGCTGCTTATTTTCTACTGCGCTAAAAACAAAAAAGGGGCTTTCGCCCCTTCCTAACTTTACTCGTTGAGGTAATCGTCAAAATCATCGTAGCCGAGATTTTTCCGCAACTTACGCTGCTCTAGATAATCATCGAGCTTCTTTTTGACCTTGCGCTTACGACGGTCATGTTGGTTACGCCCCATCGCTTCGTATTCATCTTCAACAAATTCGTCATCAAACGCATCATAGGAATATGTTTTACCCACAATACACTCCAGTTAATTACAATCATTGTGCGCAGTTAAACCTTAGTTTCACCACGACCGAGAGCCGAGGCCCTTGAAGTGAATAAATAGCCGCAAATGGCAAAACTGGAAAGTGAGATTTTTTTATCGTTTCAACAAATATCTTTTATTGATGATGATCATCAATGTGCGACTTTCACTAACATCTTGCTAAAAACGGCTAAAAGTTAGTTGTTTTTTTAATCTCTAGTAAAGGCTAATTTTATAAGCCTAATTAAACTATTGTTTATTATGAAAAAATAATTTTGGCATCGAATTTGTAATAAAGCTCTCGTAACAACAATCAACGGGAATAATGACAATGAAAACGACAGCAGCCCTTCTTTTGGCATCCATGACGGTAACCACAGGCGCACTGGCACACGAGCAAAAGCCAGACAACCTCTCATTTGGTTCGCAACAGTGTGATATTGAGTTTAAAAGTGATATTCGTATCAACCCGGAACGCATACAAATCACCAATGTCGATAATCAACACATGGTCTACGATGGTCAGCAGCTCTTGGTCGATGGCCAGGTTATGCCCCTGACTGCAGCTCAGCAGCAAGCACTGGATAACTACTCTCAGCAACTACGTAGTTATGTGCCTGAGGTTGCCCAGATTGCCCTTGATGGTGTGAAAATAGCCGGTGTGGCCATTGAGGAAGTGAGTGCAGCGTTTGGTATTGAGCATAATGACGCGTTGCAGCAGGTCGTGGATAACATTGGCAGCAATATCGAGCATAGCTTTTATCAAAATGGCGAGTTTGTGATGGGCAAGCAAAGCTTTGATGAGCTAGGAGACGATATTGAGCAACAATTCGATGAAAACTTTGAGCAAGCCGTTGAACAGGCGATGGTGCAATCCATGGGCAGTGTGCTGATGGCGCTGGGCTCACAAATGGTTAGCTCAGGTGGCGACATGGATGAGTTCGAGCAACGCATGGAGCGCATGGGTGAGCAAATTGAACAGCGCGTTGAGCTTCAAGCCGCCAATATTGAACAGCGCGCAGACGCCCTGTGCCATTCATTCTCAGAGCTGGCCGAGCAAGAGGCACAGCTGGTGAGCATGGTCCCAGAACTAAGTGACTTCCAGCTCCTAATTACTAAATAGCTGAAAGAATCACCCCTTTCGCACTTGCTGGCAGAGCGCTCCCAACCGCGCTACTGCCACTTCCACTTTATCGCTCCAAGGAATACCATAACTCAGGCGCACACATTGACGATACTTATCGGTAGCACTAAATATTGAGCCCGGTGTGATGCTGATCCCCGCGTCCAACGCCAAATGAAAAAGCTCAATCACGTCGTACTGGCTTGGTAACTGCAGCCACAATACACAGCCGCCCTTGGGGTTGGTCATCCGCGTTTTTTCCGGAAAATGCTGTAACACCAGCGCCCGCATGCGCTCCTTGTTCAAGGCTAAACGCTGGCGTAGTGTACGTAAGTTTTTGTCGTAATCGCCACTGCTCATAAACTCGTACAGGGTCCACTGATTCATCAACGATGATGAACAGCTAATCGCCCGCTTTAAGCGTCGCGCTTGCGCTGCATACTTACCGGCAATCATCCACCCGACGCGATAACTCGGCGCCGCTGTTTTGGAAAGCGACGAGCAGGTGATCACTTGCCCGCTGCGAGAAAAGTATTGCGCCGGTTTAGCATGACTATGTTCATACGCCAATTCACCATACACATCATCCTCAATAAGCACCGCCCCTCGCTCCTCAATCATGCGCACCAGTTGCTGGCGACGCTCATCGGACATTTGCGAGCCCAAGGGGTTGCTAATTGTAGTAGAGAAAATACAGGCTTTGATGTCGTGCTCTGCAAAGGCACGCGCCAAATCATCTGCACAGACACCTTCTTCCGGGCACATTGGGATCTCTATGGCTTTCAGTCCCAAACTTTCAATCATCTCAATGATGCCGAAGTAACAGGGCGATTCGATGGCGACAATATCACCCATTTGCGTAACGCATTGCAACGCAATATTTAATGCTTCTTGCGCGCCATTGGTAATAATGAGTTCGTCACTATTCACACCGATGGCAAAATCTAAATATCGACCAATGATCTCTTTTTTTAACGGTGCAAAGCCATCCAGTGGGCCATAGTTAATCGCTTGATCGCCAGCTGCGTTCATCACCTTGCGCATGGTTCGGCTCAGTACTTTATCGGTGGCACTCACCGCCACCGGGTTGGCGATCCCCAGCGGGATCACGCCGGGCTGATGTAAGCCATCAAATACCTGCTCAATCAATGCCTGCTTGTTAACTGCCACGGGCGAGCGCGCCAGTCGCGAGCGCTTTGGCTGGCTGCACGGGAGTACCGCCGCATTTAAGTAAAACCCAGACTTTTCCCGGGCGCTAACCACCCCTTGACGTTCTAGCTCCTGATACGCTTGCTGTACCGTAGGAATACTAACCGAGAGCTTCTGCGCCATGGCCCGTAGCGAGGGAAGTTTTTCCCCTGCATTCAAGGTGCCGTGTTGCTGCATATCTTTAATCAGGTCGACAACTTGCTGATAAAGATAAACAGCGCGCTGCTTATTAATCGTCCGCGACATAATCTGTATAGGTGTCAAAATCACTTTTCTGTGTATGTACAGTATACAGAATCACTTTAAAATACCACCTTTTACGATCACGAGAATTCATCATGAACAACATCCTGCTTTATGTGGTCACTGTGCTCATTTGGGGCTCAACTTGGCTGGCGATTGAGTTTCAAATAGGTAGCGTCCCCGTGGAGGTATCACTATTGCTGCGCTTTGCCATAGCAGCGCTATTGATGTGGGGGTATGTGCTCATCAAGCGCCTCCCTATGCGTTTTAATCGCCGCGATCATGTCTTTTTTGCCCTATTAGCATTGTGTAATTTTGGCGTGAATTACCTTATTCTCTATTGGGCACAAGCCTATTTAACCTCGGCACTAGCCTCGATTGCGTTCAGTATGCTGTTGTTGATGAATATCATTAATACCAAGCTGTTTTTCTCTCGTCCCATCGCCAAACGCATTTATTTTGGCGCCCTACTGGGCGTGGTAGGGATTGCCGTACTGTTTTGGCCGGCAATTTCGTCGTTGGATCTAAACAATGGCGTATTAATTGGCTTGCTGCTGGCGTTGTCCGGTACTTTAGTGGCATCGTTAGGGAATATGGTCAGTGTTCGTAACTCACAAGCCGAGGTCGGAATTTTACAAGGCAATGCTTGGGGCATGTTGTATGCAACCCTAGGTTTAAGCTTATATGTATTACTTACTGGCGCCAATGTCGACTTCGCAACAACCACAATGAGTTACTGGCTATCGCTGCTTTACTTAAGCACCTTTGGTACGGTCATCGCCTTTGCCTGCTACTTCGTGCTATTAAAAAATATTGGCCCTGAGAAAGCCAGTTATGTGATCGTCTTATTCCCGCTCGTAGCCGTAGTATTAAGCACCCTATTTGAAGGCTTTGTATGGCAAGCGAACACCGTGTATGGCTTTGCCTGTGTACTACTTGGTAATGCCATTGTGCTCACGCCAGTGCACAAAATAACGGCTCGCTTTCGTAAGCCCCGTGTTACCGAGGTACCACAAAAAGCAGTGCGTCCGCTTGGCAGCTAATCACGGCGGGCGTGGTGCCAAGATATTCGCCATCGGCTTCAATACCCAACCCTACAGTTGTCACCTCACAGCGCTTTATAACCGCTGTGGTGATCTGTGCAAGGCGGGTATGCGCGCCAATGTAACTAAGTAATAGCGCCACGGCTTGGCGCAGTGGCGCGCCTTGAGCAACACTAAGGTAACTTAGGGCGCCGCTTGTCACATTGGCATCCGGCGCGACCTTCATGCCACCACCAAAAAACTGACCGTTGGCAAAGCAGCACATCAGCTGGCGTTGGTTTGTCACCTTGCTATCAATTTCTACCCTGACCTGCGGGTTAGAGTAGGTATACAAATGCTTGAGCCCCTCCCAGCTGTATCGCCAACGGGCTAATCGGCCTTTTTTATTTTGCGTTGCGCGCACCACCTCAGCGTCATAACCAACTCCAGCCACATTAATAAAGTAACGATCGTTGATTAGCCCTAAGTCGATACGCTGCGCCGGTGCCCGCAAAGCTGTAGCTAACCAATGCGCTTGGCTAACACGCCACTGCCGAGCAAAGTCGTTGCCACTGCCACAGGGGATCAATGCCACCTCAACAGCAGTGTAGGCAAACGCATTAACAACCAAGTGTAAAGTGCCATCGCCACCGAGCACCACGACCCTTGTTAAATCATTGCTAAACGCTTTCAAACGTTTTAAGTCACGCGCAAAATCCCCGGATGTAGCCAGGCAGGAATAACCAATAGCCGCTTGCTGCAAGCATTTTTCGAGTTGGTCGAGCGCCTTTTTTTGATAACTGGGGTGATAGACCACCAACCAAGATGAACAAGTCGGCAAATGGACTCCTTGAAACAAATATGTTTTATCTGAATAAATATGCAGCCTATTTTAATGCAGAAAGCTTATCGAGCTTTAAACCCTTAATATAATAAGGATCGAGGTAAAAGCATACAAATATAATCATGCATAAAACACGCTAAAGCGAAACTTAACAAAAGCAAAATACATAAAAAAAAATTATGCGAAAGGGCCAAAATTTATCGTTTTATTTTTAACCACTTCAGCCTCACAATAGCCATGTTTTCAGACACAGACATAGCGCGGAGCAACCAAGATGAACCCAGTAAACACATTAAACCAAACGGCAGCAAGCCAAGTTGCAGTGAAGCCCAGCAAGCGCAAAGCAAAAATGCTGGCAAAGTTAAACCGCTTCGGTAAGGAACTCGCTCTTAGTGGCGTCGTTCGCTACAAGTAATAAGTTAGCTTAATGTTACTTTGGGTGTAAGGCACCAACCAGCTTTACACCCTCAACCTTCCCCTCATCGCAGTCTAAAATACCCTCTATTTCACTGAATTAGCACAAAAATCAAGCAAACGACCGTTTTTCTATTTACACCTGCGTTTTGCCTCAGTATTATCCTAGCCCATGGAGAGATGGCAGAGCGGTTGAATGCACCGGTCTTGAAAACCGGCATGGGTTAATAGCCCATCTAGGGTTCGAATCCCTATCTCTCCGCCACATTTTACAAACTGATTCGCGCCGGAGAGGTGGCCGAGTGGCTGAAGGCGCTCCCCTGCTAAGGGAGTATAGGGTTTGTAGCCCTATCGAGGGTTCGAATCCCTCCTTCTCCGCCATTAGTTAAGTTAAAAAACCGCACATTGTTGCGGTTTTTTGCTTTTCGGCGTTCAGTCGCAAGCGTCCGGCCTCCGGCGTCTCAGAACTTGCGAAGCAATACTTCGATTTCTTCGACCCTTCTCCGCCATTAGTTATAAAAGAACCCGCACTAGCTGCGGGTTTTTTTATAACTAAATTTCGAGAAGGCGGACTTGGTGAGCCCCCTCCGTTCGACAAAATGTCCGGAACATTTTGAGCCGCGAAGGCGCCCGTAGGGGCGAGTACAGGACGTGCGAGCGCTTATCCCGACAACCGCTATCAAAACCCGACCACCTTACTCGCGGCTTTTTATAATTAAATTTCCAGTAGGCGGACTTGGTGAGCGCCCGTAGAGGCGAGTACAGGATGTACGCGCGCTTATCCCGACAACCGTTATCAGAACCTGGCCTTTACTTTTTCACCACGTTTGCCACCATAGCGCCCCGTTATCAACAGCGATGAATATTCACTATGCTACTACACACCCAAGACGCAGAGTCTAGCCAACAACTTTATCAGCACCTTGTCGGTGCCATCACCCCTCGCCCTATTGCTTGGGTCAGCACCCGCAGCGCCACTGGCGTCGATAATGTCGCTCCTTACTCATTTTTTAGCGTGGCCAGCTGCCAACCGCCGGTGTTATCAGTTACTCATGTGACACCGCGTACAGGAGAGCCGAAAGACACATTGAAAAACCTACTGGCAACCAAAGAATGTGTCGTTAATATCGTTACTGAAGACTTGCTCACGGCGATGAATCAAAGCTGCGCCAACTACCCAAGTGATATCAGTGAATTTACGGCCGTGGGTATTGATAAACACACTAGCCACAGTGTATCGGTGCCAGGCGTTGCCGCTGCGCCAGTACGCTACGAGTGCACGCTGCGAGAGGTGATTGAACTTGGCTCAGAACCGGGAAGCGGGCAGGTGATGTTGCTTGACGTTAAAACCATCGACATTGACGATGCTCTGTTGGTCGATGGTCGCATCGCACCGGAACGTTTGCCCACTATAGGGAAGCTAGGTGGCGATGCCTACGCACATACCACCCGTCAAAGCGTGCTTAGTCGCCCAGTACTCGATTAGTGACGCTGAGTAACGCCGCAATATCTTGCTCATCATTGTAGATGTGCGGTGAAATACGAATACCCAAGCGGCGTTCATCGACGCTGATACAGGCTTTGTTTAGTTCCGCTAGCAGGGCCTGTTGATGACGTCCGCCATGGACAATCAGGGTACCACTGCGCTTCTCGGGCTCCTTCGGCGAGACAATCCACTGCTGCAGTTGCGACCACAGCAATTGTTGCATGGCCAGGTTATGGTTACGCACCTTATCGATGCCGTACTCATTGAACCAGCTAATACTGTGCGCGGCCAAAACATAAGGTGCAATATTGGGGGTGCCGCCCCAAAAACGTAAGGCACTGGGATGGTAGTCAAAATGATGAATATCAAATTCAAAAGGATTGCTGTGGGAAAACCAGCCCACGTCTTTGGGCTGACAGTGCGCTAATTGCTGCTCACTAACCCATAAGTAAGCGGCTCCTGGCCCACCACAGAGCCATTTTACGCTCGAGCCGATCATAAAGTCGGGTGCCACTGCGGTTAAATCCAAAGGGATCACCCCCGCTCCCTGAGCTACATCGATTAGCGACAACACTCCCCGCTTTTTCGCGTACTCACAGATATGAGCAACCGGGGCCTGCTGCCCAGAGTTGGAATACACCTGACTAACAAACACCAAATCAACCTCAGTGTCTAAGTAATGCTGCCATACCTGAGCATCACTGACATCTTCGTGAGCCGGTATAAATCGCAGCTGACAATCCTCAGGTAAGGCTTTTTGCAGCACAAAGCCCATGCTCGGGAAGTCTTGCTCACTGAGCAGCACTTTGCATCCACCTCTCGTTAGCCGTGGGTGGGCCATCAGCAGCTTGGTCAATGCACTGGATAAATTAACCTGCGGGCAAAATTGCCCAGCAGAGCTATTAAACAACCTCGCGAGTGCTTGAGTAAACTGTTCAATAGCCTGCAGCCATTGTGACCAAGGCTCTTGTTGGCCCTGCTGCCAAGGCGCAAAGAATGCCTCATTGAAGGCGTGCTGTGCGGTTGTTAATGGCCGACCCACCGAGTGGCTGAGTAAGTAGGGCCCTTGTGGTAATGCAAAGGTATCTTTCATTAGTTGTCCACCAACGCCGTTAATGTGGCGATATCGTGATAACGGGTGTGAATATCATCGCGCTCACGCGCGGCGCGCTTATCGCGCAGGTTAGCGAGTTCGGCTAACAGCACAGGTAAGGGCGGCCCACTGGCCGTTACCTTAGTTTGATGCTGGCTACCAAGATTTTCATTAGGAATACGAATATACTTATCAACCAGTTGGTTATGATGCTGAATTGCCGTTTGCCCATGCAATTTACACACCCTCAAAAATGCTCTGAGGTTTTGCTGAAACCAAGAACTGCTATGCTGCTGCGGTGCCACCGCTAAAAACTCATCCATAATCGATGGCAAACGCATGCAATTGCGCAGTACGCGCTGATCTTCTGGCATCATGTATAAAAACTTCTCTACCAGCATTTGTGAATAAGCCGGTTCATTAGCACAACATAACCCCAACAACATATCGATTACGTTAATACCAGCAAAATCACCGGCATTGGCGCCCCGATAGACCTCTTTGCCAACCCGATAAGGCTTGTAGTAAGGGCGCACGGCATAAAAGAACTGCTGTGCATCAAGGTGCTGAAATAAATAGCGGTTACTTTCCAGTACATCTTTTAGCGCTTGTTCAGCCACTAACAATAAATCAGGAACCACAGGGTGAGAAATACCCAAAGGCTGGATACGCAACAACGCATCGGCGGCCCGCTTGAAGGCCACTATGCCCTTAGTGTTGTAGTCAACAAACAAGCGTTCATCGGGCAGATCAGTAAAGCGTTTATATTGGCCATTAATAGCGTGATTATGAGTGGTTAAATGCGCCGTTGCAAAGCGAGGGGTAACGCCTATGGACGCGCCAATGTGCATAGCCAGAGTCGACGCTTGTTGCAGCGGAGAATGCGTTTCTCGTGACGGCTCGGTGATTTCATGACGCCGACACGCCGCCATATATAAGCCAACATTGCCGAGCAAATCAAAGGCACTATCGAAGCCCTCATCGGTATTGCCCTCATCAACTAAATTAGCTATTAACGCGTCTCCTTCGTCTGTGAGTTGCTGCTTCAGTGCATCGCCGACACCATGGACATTGGCACGATCGGCCTGTGCTTGGTAGCGCTGTTCTAATTGATTATTAATTTCGACAAAGCGACTGCGGATCCAGTCATCAAATTGCTGTGCGTGCGGTGTCATAGAAGCTACTAAAATAATGCCTTACATAAGGTAAAAATAGCATAAAGCCGGTGGTGCTTTTTATTAACCTCCACTAATATAAACGTATAAAAACAATAAAAATCACCATTTAATTAATGATAAATAGCGATAACCACTCAAAAATTAAAATAGATGCCAAAGACCTGCAGTTACTTGCGCTGCTGCAAGACAATGGCCGGATGAGTGTCAGCGAGTTAGCGCAGCGCGTTAATCTGTCAGATACTCCTTGTATTCGCCGCATCACTAAGCTGCAGCAAGCCGGCTATATTCGTGGTTACCATGCCCGTTTAAATGCCCAACAACTGGGGTTTCATGTTACCGTCTATGCGCTTATTAAATTGCAGCAAAACTCCGCTCAGGCCGCCGATAACTTCGAAAGCCAGGTGGATGGCTTTTTAGCGGTGCAGGAATGTGCGGTGATCACCGGTGAGTACGATTATTTGCTAAAAATTATTGCCAAAGATCTCGGTGACTACGAACACTTCGTCAAACATACTCTCGGAGGCCTTGCGGAGATTGCTGCCATTGACTCCACCGTGGTTTTAAAACAACGTTTCTCTCGCTGGCAGCTGCCGCTGTAGTTGTATATACAGGGCGCTACCAGCTAGCTGTCAGTACAGTGCTTTGGTATGCTGCTAACTTGGATTAATGGAGTACTCCCATGCGTATCATTATTTTTATGCTGATGTTGATCAGCGGTGTAGGCCACAGCAGCGAAACTTGCCTCGATATAGTCACCGATGTCGACACTATAATGGCGGCGAAAGAACAAGGCCGCTACCGCTACGCCATTGGTGATGGCCAAGCTGCGGTTGATATCAGCGACAACCCTAGCTTTGCTACCTATTTACGCCGTGCCAATCAGTGGCTAAAGACACACAACCCCCGCGCCCACACTCCTTGCCCCGTAAACACAGCCACAGTGCAACTGTTGCAGCAGCAACAACAGCTTCCTGCCAATACTCAGGTGCATCATTTACTCAGCCCATTTGAGCTGCGTCAGCATAATAATGACAAGGTCGCGTTGCTGTTTCACGGCCTCACAGACTCCCCTTTTAGCTATCATAGCCTCGCAGCCTATTTATATCGCCAAGGTTTCACCGTGCGGACAGTACTGTTACCAGGCCATGGAAGTGCCGCAGCTCAGCTTCAGGACGCCGAGTTTTCGCAGTGGCAGCAACTTGCTCGCTATGCCATAAACCGTGCCGCTAACGAGTTCGAACAGGTGGTGATTGGCGGCTACTCAACCGGTGCGGCGTTAGCCATGGCCGAGCTTGTAGCAGAGCCTGATAGAGCCAATATCCGCGCCCTTATGCTTTGGTCTCCCGCCAGTGAACCACATAATAAAAATGGCTGGCTAGCAAAGTGGATTGATCGGGTACCGTTCGTAAACTGGATCGATAAAGACGCCGACATAGATTTCGCCAAATATGAAAGCTTTCCTTTCGCTGCCGCAGCCCTAGCCCATCAAGCCATGTCGCGTATTAGTCAAGATACGCTGGCTGAAGCCGAGCTACCCAATATTCCGTTATTTGTTGTTCAAAGCGAGGTTGATACCACCATTGATGCACGCGCGACCTTAAATATGCTTAAGGTATGGCATGACCCGCAAAAGCGTCCGCAAACTCGGCACGATATGTTGGTATTTTATGGTCAACAAGAAACTGCCAGAGCATGGTTAGGGCCCACGATCGATATTCGTAGTTATTCTTGTCAGCGCGGGCATCCCCCTTGTGAGAACGTTATTGATATCTCTCATATTGGTGTGGTCAATGCGCCACAGCACCCGTACTATGGTCGGCAAGGGCTATACCGTAATTGCGGCAGCTACTTAGAGGATGATGCCCGCTACCGCCAATGCAAAGTGGGTGAGGTGATCGTCGGTGAGCGCACCGCCGCTAACCTCTCGCAGCAGCAGCCGCTCAAACGCCTGACCTATAACCCGTTTTATGCGCAGCTAGAGCAAGATATGAGCGCGTTTTTAGCTCGGGTCATGCAGTAACATGACGGCACTGACGCATCGCTTCTTTACGTCGGTCACCGAGGTTGGACAACCCACTTGGCAACGGTTTTTCAGCGCTCACCCTTTTAGCCAATATTCGTTTATTTACGCCCTAGAGCAATCCGGGAGCGCCTGCGCACAATCCGGCTGGCAGCCCTACCACCTAGGTTTATACCGAGGTGAGGAGCTGGTCGCCCTATGTATAGGCTATATAAAGTCTCACTCTTATGGCGAGTATGTATTTGATTGGAGTATTGCCGAGGCCTATCAGCGATACGGCTTTGACTATTACCCTAAATGGCTTAGCGCCATCCCCTTTACGCCCATCACCGGCCCGCGTATCGCTTACCGTGATATTGACCCACAACAAGCGGCTGTCGCCCTCGCCAACGCCCTAGATCACGAAGCCGAGCGACAACAATGGTCGGGGTGGCATATCAACTTTTACAATGACGACGTCAGCCAACACTTGGCAAATACTCCTTTACTAAAACGCCAAACAGTACAGTTTCAGTGGCGCAATAACGGCTATAATAACTTCGAACACTTCTGTAGCGCACTGAAGTCTCGTAAGCGCAAACAAGTGTTAAAAGAACGAGCACAGATTGCGGCGCAGCAGTTGCGGGTACAAGTGCATCAAGGCCGGGAAATTAGCCCCGAGTTAATGCATGCAATGATCCGCTTTTACCAGCAAACCTACCTCAAGCGCTCAGGCCACCTGGGCTATTTAAGCGCAGATTTTTTCACCCAGCTACTCACGCTGATGGCTGACCATTTGGTCATTATCAGCGCTTGCCACCAAGGCACCATCGTCGCCGCAAGCCTTTATCTGCGCGACCAGCAAACCTTGTACGGTCGATATTGGGGTTGCGATGAGCAATTCCAGCACTTGCACTTCGAACTATGCTATTACCAAGGTATTGAATTGTGTATAAACGAGGGGCTAACAACCTTTAATAGCGGCGCTCAAGGGGAACATAAAATCGCCCGTGGCTTTGCGCCGATTTTCACCCACTCCTGCCATCGCTTTTGTGACAGCCCATTCACCGCCGCATTAACGGACTTTGTGGCTCGCGAAAGTGCGCAGCTAGACTTGTATAGACAACAATGCTTAGCGCTTAGTCCGTTCAAAATGCAGTAACTGATTATTCGCAGGCATCGCTACATCATCAATTAAGGTCAGCCCCGCTTGCTTGGCTAAGGTGACCAGCCATTGTTGCTCCCTAATACCACTGCGTGGATCGCGTTGTTTGAGCATGGCATCAAACTGTGCATTGCTGGCACTGGTGAACTGACCTTGGTACTTAAAAGGCCCGTAAATACATAACTGGCCATGCAATGGCAAATGCTCACTAACCCCTGCAAAGAACGCCTCAACCAGCGCTTCGCTAACAATATGAAGGGTATTGGCAGTGAACATACCATCTGGTTGCGATACCGGCCAAGGCTCACCGATATCGAGAGACAATGGCGGTAACAGGGTGTCACACTGTGCCTCTTGCAACCATAGCTCGATGCCATCATGGTTAGCAGGTAAATCGCTGGTTTGCCACAATAAGTGCGGCAATCTAGGAGCGAAATAAGCAGCATGCTGGCCAGTGCCCGAGCCAATCTCAAGCACCTGCTCAGTATTTTTAAAAATACGCTGTAATTGCGCCAATATTGGCGCTTTATTGTTTTCACACGCCTGTGAAAAAGGTTTATTGATGCTCATCTTCAGCCAAAGTATGTAGGAAGAAGTTAAACTCAAGGGCTTTCTCTTGCAGGCTTTTGAAACGCCCAGAAGCCCCACCATGACCCGACTCCATGTCGGTTTTAAATAACAATAGATGATTATCGGTTTTGTATTCGCGCATTTTCGCAACCCATTTCATCGGTTCCCAGTACTGCACTTGTGAATCATGCAGCCCAGTGGTTACCAAAATATGGGGGTAATCCTGCGCCTTGATATTATCGTACGGGGAATAAGCCGCGATGGTTTGATAATCGCCCTCGTCGTTGGGGTTACCCCATTCATCATACTCGTTGGTGGTCAGCGGAATGCTCTCATCCAGCATGGAGGTCAGCACATCAAGGAAGGGCACATGACAGCCAATCGCACGATACAAATGCGGAGCTTGGTTAATGACCGCTCCCATCAGTAGGCCACCGGCACTGCCGCCGCTGGCGAACACTTTATCTTCGGCACCATAGCCCTTGGCAACCAGCGCCTCGGTAACATCAATAAAGTCATTGAAGCTATTTTGCTTATGTTTGAGCTTGCCCGCTTCATACCATTGCCGGCCCAGCATCTCTGAGCCACGAATATGCGCAATAGCATAGACGAAGCCACGATCGAGTAAACTCAGGATGGTGCTAGAAAAGCTTGGATCAATGGTAATGCCATAGGCACCATAGCCATACTGTAACAACGGGTTGCTGCCATCGCCATTAAATAAATCACGGCGGTATACCAAAGAAACAGGCACTTGCTCACCGTCACGCGCAGTGATAAACAAGCGTTCGCTGGCGTAGTCATCGGCATTAAACTCACCCACCACCTGCTGCTGCTTCAACAAGGTTTTCTCACCCGTGGCCAAATCAAACTCAAACAAGCTACCCGGCGTTGTTAAGCTCGAATAAAACACCCGCGCCTTACTCACATTCGGCTCGGGATTCATGGCCACACCGGCAAAGTAACAGGGGTCGGCAAATTGCAGTGGTATGGGCGTTCCCGCCACCTTGCCTTGGCGGTGCTGGTACACCACAAAGCCGATCTGCCCTTGCTGGCGCTCGGTGAGCAACCAATAGTGCTCAAACAGCTCGACACTCTCTAACAGCACATCCTCGCGGTGGGCAACGAGCTCTTGCCATTGCTGTAAGTCGGCTAATTGCGCGGCAGTGGCTTGCATAAAGCGGAAGTTCTTCGCCTGCCAATTGCTGACAATATAAAAGTGCTCACCTAGCTTATCAATATCATACAGGTGTCCTTGGGTGCGCGGCAGCAGCTCCGTTACTGCAGTACAAGGATTATCGGCATCAATAGCAAAGGTATGGCTGGTTTCTGTGGCTTCTAAATCGATAAAGATCAGGCTCTCGTCACGGCTTTTGCCCAGCCCCATGTAAAAGCTGCGGTCACTCTCTTCGTATACCAGCACGTCTTGCTCTTGCGCCGTACCTAAGCGATGACGAAACACCTGATAACCCAGCAGTGTTTGTTCATCTTTACGCACATAAAAAACTGTTTGGTTATCGTTGGCCCAGACTACCTGGCCTTCGGTGTTAGTGAGTGTGTCGCTAAGCAGCTCACCGGTGGCGATATCTTTAAACGCCACGGTGTAGATACGTCTTCCCGAGGTATCTTCGGCATAGGCAAGAAGCTGCTCATTGGGGCTCACTGCCACCTCACCTAAATCATAGAAGTCATGGCCTTGTGCAAGCTGATTAACATCCAACAGTAGGGTTTTATTTTCACCATTAAAACTGGTGGCACGAAAATGTCGGCCGTACTCTTCATCACCACTGACTTCGCTGTGATACCAATAAGCGCCATCTTTGACCGGCACGGTATTGTCATCTTTCTTAATGCGCCCTTTGAGCTCGGCGAACAGCTGTTGCTGGCGCTGCGCAGTAGACGAAAGCATTTGCTGACAATAACGATTTTCCGCCTCTAAGTGCGCGAGAACTTCGGGGTTTTCACGCTTATCGTCACGCATCCAATAGTAATCATCTTGGCGCTGCTGACCATGGTGGGAAAGTAAGTGGGGAACCTTTTTGGCGATGGGTGCTTGCACAAATGACCTCAATACACTGAAACTGAGCCGTCAGTGTATCATTTGCTCAACAGGGCGACTATTCCTCTACTTCTTGCCAAGCTGTTTGCCAATTTAAGCCAACGCCTGGTTCGTATTGATCGTGGTTTTTACCACCCAAACGACACAGTTCGGTATACGGCCAAGGCTTGCAACGGTACACCTTACCAGTCGCTAAATGCAGTACTCGGTCACCAGCGCGATAGGACTCGTGGTTAACAGGAAAAATGTGATCATAGCCGGAAGCCATTTCTCCTACCTGATCTTGGCTTTTAGCTACACAGTTATAATTAATGACTACCTCAGTAATGCCACAGCGACTACTGGCATAAATTTCATTACCACGATAGCCAACAATCAATCCTTGCTCGGTCATGCGCCCAGCCTGCATTAAAGGAATATGAGTGTTAATGTATTGCGCCACTTCACGGGACCAATTCTGAGGTTCCCCTTGCTGGTCCGATTCAATATTGATGACAAAACTGAGATCTTTGACTAGCCCTTGGGTGTCGTATACTTCTACTTCAACCACGTCGCCACGGAACAACTGAGTATGGCTACTAAGCGTGCCCACGCTGATCCATTCACTTTCGGGTAAAGACTTCACCATTGCAAACCTCACAATTTGGCTTTCCTAAACAAACCAGGTAGCAACCCAATAAAGCTTAATTAAAACTTAAAGGTAACTTAATTTTTAACCAGCTGAAAGATTAATATTCTACTTTCACCCTTTGCCATAGCGCAATAAAGTATTGGTTTATTGAAGCAATATAATACTTTGATACTAAAAAAGGGAAGTCTCCTTCCCTTCTATTAGTTGCTTACGCCTTTGCCGCTTTTGGCCTGCGACTGAATAACTGCCAGAACTTAACAAATGCTCGGCGCACGTCAGCCAGTATCATATATAAGCAAGGTACTAAAATGAGTGTCAGTAAAGTTGCGTACATTACCGCAAAGCCTAATGCTACGGCCATAGGGATGACGAATTTAGCTTGTAGGCTGGTTTCGAACATAATGGGTAAGACACCGGCAAAGGTAGTAATCGACGTCAGGGTAATAGCACGAAAACGGGCGCAGCCACCCTCAACCACTGCCCTGGCCGTGCTGTGTCCTTCACGGCGCGCTTGGTTGACAAAGTCAGTCATTACCAATGAGTCATTGATAACCACACCGGCGGCGGCGATTAGGCCGAAGAAAGACATGGTACTGAGGTCAAGGCCGAACCAAAAATGTCCCCACAATGCTCCTGTTAAGCTGAACGGGATCACCGACATCACAATGAGTGGCTGGCTATAACTCTTCAGCGGCACAGCTAAAAGAATATAAACAATGATCATTCCCGCAATGAAAAACAGCATTTGCTCATTTGCCTGCGCTTGCTGCTCTTCAATGGAGCCGCCAAGCTCAGTTTTAACCGAAGGAAAGTCCTCTTTTAGCTGTGGCAGTAGGTCTTCTTTAATGCGTTTAACAACGGCTGTTGGCTCCACCATTTCTTCATCGATGCTGCCATACACATAGACGGTGCGGTAACCCCCCTCGCGGCGGATATAGCTCACACCCGGGCGCTCTTGAAGTTCAACCACATCACCTAACATCACTTCTTGACCGCTAGGAGTCATCACTACGGTGTGTTTTAACGATGAGAACGCCTCGCGCGTCAGTTTAGGGTAACGCACCATCACCCGTACTTCTTCACCATTGCGGATCACCCGTTGCGCTTCACCACCATAGAAACTTGCCCCAACTTGATTAGCAATATCTTGCAAATCTAGACCCAAGTCATAGGCCACTGGCTTGAGACTAAGCTGCACTTCCTTGCTTGCTGGGTCGATGGTTGAACTAATATCAAACAACCCCTTTTGCTGTTGCAGCATGGAGATAAACTGACGCCCAGCGGCATTAAGCGTATCAATATCGGAACCAAACAATAGGTAACCGAATTCGCCGTCCCCTCCCGGGTTACCGTTGACATCATCTTGGATAGTCAGTGATTTAATGCCGGCTATTTCTGGCATAGCTTCGCGCCAACGGCGCGACAGTTCAAAAGCGTTATAAGGGCGAATTTCCTCTTCAACGAGTGGCGCCAAAACTGTGGCTTCCGTGCGACCTTGGTTAAACACCAACAAATCACGCACCATTTTTTGCCCAGCTTGTTGTTCTGTTTCGCGATCAACTTCACGCACCATGGCTTCAATTTTTTGCACCGCTCGGATAGTTTGCATGTCCGAGGCATTGTCGTTCATCTCGATATTAATTTGCGGGAAGTCATGCGGCACTTTTGGTGTGGGAACCATGCGCACATGGTTGCTGGCTATAAGTGTAAAACTGAGCACTAACATACCGATGAAACCCAATAGCACCACCCAACGCCACTCGATGCACTTTTCTACCGTGCGTCGGTAAGGGCCATTAACGAAAGCAAAGAATCGAGTGTTAAAGCGCGTTCTGAACCCATCTTTTTTAATAGGTGGGAACTTAGTATGAGCGATGTGCGCAGGTAAAATCAGTTTTGATTCAATCAAGCTAAACGCCAAACACGCCATCACTACCACGGCGATACCGAAGAAGAAGGCTCGTTCAGGACCACTTGATAGTGTAAACGGCGCGAATACCGCCATCGTAGTAAGCACCCCGAAGGTCGCCGGTGTGGCGACACGTTTAGCGCCGCGCACCACATTTTCAACGCCACCGCCTTTTCTCTCAATTTCTGTATAGGCACTTTCGCCTATGACAATGGCATCATCCACCACGATTCCAAGTACCATGATAAAGGCGAATAACGATACGATATTGATACTAATGCCAAATAACGGCATGGTCATCAGGGCACCCAAGAAACAGACTGGTAAGCCCACCATCACCCACAGAGCCAATTTAAAACGTAAAAACAAGCTCAACATAATGGCCACCAAAATGGCCCCTTGGAACAAGTTTTTCAGCATCATGTCCAAGCGCGCATTGAGGTAGTAAGTCATATCCATCAAGGGGACAAGACGCACTCCAGAGGGGAGCGACTCATTCTTACTGTCGATATAGGCTTTAACTGATTCGGCTACGGGAATCATATTTTGTTCTTTGGTTGCTTTCACGCTGAGATAAATGGCGTTTTTACCATTGAACTTGAAATAACGCTCACCCTCGGTGAAACCGTCTTTTATTACCGCCACATCTTGCAGTAGGACCTTAGCGCCATTAGCACCAACTTTCACTGGAATAGAGCGGAACTCCTCACCAGAGTATGACTGCGCCTCTACACGCACAGAGATAATGCCGGCATCGGTACGTAATTGACCAGCGGAGAAGTTAGCCGAATAACGCCTTACCGCACTAGCCACATCATTAAGTGTGAGGCTATAACGGCGCAAAGTATCAGGCTTGATTTCAATAGCAATCTCATCGAGTGGCACATCGTTTTGCACCAACGACACATTGCTTAGCTGTAGTAACTCATCCTCAATGTTATTGGCTATAGGCTTGAGTTCTGTCAGAGGTAAATCAGCCACCAAAGACATGCCTATGACATCTTGGCGGAACTCTACTTGGCTAATGGTGACAGGCTCCATTCCCGCAGGAAAGGTCGCGATGCCATCAACACGCAGCTTAACTTTATCTAAAACATCGGTGAGCTCAACATCTGGGTCTATCTCTAACTGCGCGCTTCCTGAGTTGCGAAAGGCACGATACACCCCTTTTTCGATTTCAGTTACATCCTTAAGTGACTCTTCAATTTTGATCAGGATGCTTTCTTCAATCTCTTGTGGTGACGCCCCAGGGTAATTAGCCTGAACGGTGATATAGTTGACTTCAACATTGGGAAACATCTGCCGCTGGATGGTCATGTAACTCACGATACCCATAATGATGATGAATAACATCATCAAGTTGGCAGCCACAGGGTTATTGGCAAAGTAAGCGATAATGCCGGTTTGTTTTTGCTGTTGCATTATCGGCTCCTACAGTTGATCCGTTGTCTTGGGGCTATTTTCAGAGCTACTTACAGCTCCGGCAATACGCACTTCCATGCCTTCTTGCGGGTACTCAGGCAAAGTGACAACCACACGGTCGTCAGCATCAAGACCACCACTGATCAGAAAAAACTCATCTTCTTCACGTACCACTTTGACTTGTCGAGGTTGCAGCAGGTTGTCTTTATTCACCACCCACACCGTCTGGTTATTCACCAGCTCTTGGGGCAGGCGGAAAATCTCTTTCAAAGTTTGTCCGGCGAACTGCACTTGCACATAGCTGCCAAACTTCAGCTTAGGCAATTGCCCGTGCATAGCGTAGGGATCGTTAACACGCACCACCAAGTTACTCATACGCGTAGCGCTGTCGACCACGCCTAAATCGCGATCGATCACGGCACTGCGAGTGAAACCGTTTAAACCCTCCCGGATAATGGTGGCCGGCGTGCCAGCAACACGCTGTGGTAAAAAGGCACTGTCAAAACCAGCCACGGGGACAATCACTTCAGCCGTCTCGATATTGTTAAGTTCAGCTACTTGGCTACCAACAGAAACGAACTGTCCTTGGCCTACGTTTCGGCTGATCACTAAGGCATCGTAGGGGGCCCGGACTTCGCAGTTGTCTAAATCACGCTGAGCACGCTTTAACGCTGCTTCTGCTGATTTCACAGCAGCTTTGGCGCTGAGCACCTGAGGTTCACGCAGGAATAATGCTGAACGTTTTACACCCGGCGTACGGGCAGCTTCGTCTTTAGCGACGTCTTGTTGTGCTTGTTCCTCAATTAATGCCGCTTGGGCCCGAGCAAGCTCTGCTTCGGCTTGTAATACCGCCGCTTCATAGTTGTCTTTTTCAATAGTGAACAGCAGCTCGCCACGCTCAACAATACCGCCTGCAACAAAGCGTTCGTTCCAGCTTATCACCTCGCCAGTAACCTGCGCGGCAAGCTGAGTGCTTTCAAGAGGCCGTACCTCACCATATGTGGATAGCAACACTTGATGATCGTTGGCCGCAAGCTGCTCTACCTCAACGACTGGGCGTGTATCAACTTGCTTGGTCTCATCTGGCTTCTTTGCCGACACCATAACAGCGGCTCCAGCAAGCCCCGTTACTAACACGACTCCGAACGCCACCAACAACTTTTTCAGTACCTTGTGCATACCCACTTACCTTGATAAATCTATACTCACGTTATATTAACAAGTTGCCGTGTATAAGTAAGGTGACATTTGTAAGGAAGTATTACTACTTTGCAGTTTCTTTACACCACGGCATCACCTGTAGCCATGACCGATAATACGTATCAACAAGACGGAAGGATTAGGCGACTTGAAAGGGCGACAAGAGAGGGCATAAAGTGGGGTATTTTAACGATGAAAAAGGCTGCATACGGGCAGCCTTTTTTACTTCGAACTTATGCCATAGCAGGACGATGACGGTAATATTGAATACAGGCTAATTGCGCCGCATTGGTCAATAAGATCATCACAAAGTTAAGAATATGCGACACGCTGGGCGCCGCCATATAAAGTTCAGCCGTCAGACCAAAGCACCCTGCCAAAAGCTGCAACATAAAATAGCGCGCACTCAAGTTACTAACATCACCACTGCGCAAAGTTTTATAGGTTTGTGGCATAACGCGAATTGAGCTCATAACCAGACCAACATACGTCAGAGCGATAAGCAGACTATCGGCATCAACGTAAGGGCTAGCCAATAAAGAGAACGGCGCCACGCTGAATAGTAGCATGTACAATAATTGCTTACGCTGCTTGGCTGCGGCATCGTAACGAAGAAAATAGTACAAAATAAGGCTACTGAGCATACCGGTCACCACAAAAGGTAAAACCATGTAGTAACGCTCAAAAAATAGGTTGAAGGCAATAAAGTAAATACTTTGCGCTACGCCAAAACTCATCATAAGCAAAGAAAGCCCAGAAACACTGCGGTTTTTGCGAACTTTATTTAGCATCGGCATAAAGCTAAAAGCTAAGATAAAAGACGAAATAATGGGCAAATACTCAGTCAAAGCAACCTCTTTTGTTAAACTAATCGTTAAAATAGAAAACAGGCCGTTAATAAACAAATAATTAATGTAAATACATGATTATTAACAACTTTTTGAAGGCGCGCATTGTATAGATGCTAGCCAACTAAGCAATAGCAATACGGCACTCAACGCACCATGCAAACGTAAAGATATAATTACAGTTTCAGCTTATGTTTACGCTTAACGAGTATGGTTGTATTATTTTTGATAATCGTTATTATTTGCATAACCGTCAGAAAGCTCGCTTAGTCCCATGCGTAAAACCCTATTTAAAATTCATAGCTGGTTAGCTCTTGCTGCCATGCTGCCACTACTGTTGATCAGTATCACTGGTGCTATTTTGGTGTTTAAAAGCGAAATAGATGGCTGGCTAATGCCGCAAAAACACTTTGCCGTCGCCAATACTGAACAGCGGTTGTCGCTTGATACGCTCACCGAGCGCATCGAACAACGTTATCCAGAACATGTTATTGCTGCGTGGGAAGTATTTGATAATGACACTGCAGATAGAGTGTACACAATCAAAAAAGGCACCGAGGATTGGTACAAGTTCCACGTCAATCAATACACTGGCGAGACACTTTCTGAACCTGTTAGCACCACACATTACATTACCGACTTCTTGGTAGAGCTACATTACACTTTTATGCTCAATGATTTGGACTCGTTGCCAGGACAAACAGGAACAGTACTGGGGTTTTTCTTCGCACTGTTCTTACTGGTGTTAGGGGTTACGGGACTTGTCATTTATCGCAAATTTTGGCGTCGTTTGTTCACTTTACGCTGGCGAGCAACGCTGCAAATTGTGCTCAGTGACATTCATAAAATGACGGGGGTTTTTGGCTCTCCCATTCTCATTATTTTGGCGATCACCGGGGGCTACTTTAACTACGCTGTGTGGTATCACGAAGTAATTGAACATGCCGATGAAGAACACCCTGTGGTGATGGACAAGCAACATTCGGCAAACTTATCACTGCAGTCATTAATGGACGACAGTCGCACACAAATTGACAGCTTTAAGCCAACTTTCATCACGTTACCTCATGAGGGGGATGACCATATTACCTTTTGGGGAGAAGTCGACAGCAGCAACCCGCTTTTCAGTGAATACGGGAATATGGTGACTTATAACCGTGACACGGGTGCCCATATGAGTAACTGGGATATCCGTGAGGTAGCATTTGGATGGCAATTAATCGATAGCTTTCGCAAATTACACTTTGGCTATTTTGCCGGTCTTGTTAGCAAAATCATCTGGGCTGTGATCGGTCTAAGCCCAGTTTGGTTGGCGGGCACAGGGTTTTATTTGTGGTATGTGCGAAGCCGTCGTAAGAAGGCTTCGAAGCGCAACCGTCGTGCACAAACACAACACAAGCGGGCTTATAGCTAGGCAAAAAAACCTTTAGAACCAAGCGCGCTGGTCGGTTTCGATATGAAATAACAGTCGATCGGCCAGCATCCGTGCTTGCTGCTCAGGCATAAATGGCAAGGTGAGACGCTTTGACGCAAACTGAATACTAATGGTTGCGACCTGTGCTTTGACCATTAATGCTGTTTGCACCACGCTGACCTGCTGCGCTTTAAAGAGCTCACACACCGTGAGCACACTGCCAATTAGGCCACTGCGATGGATTAAAAACTCCTGCCCTTGATGACTGACTAACTGCCAGCCAAGACGCTTGTATATACAATAATGGTAAAGCGCTAAAGGCAGTATTAACAGCGCCAACGCAATGAACGCCCAATGCATAAAAGCCGCTAACGAACAACTCACTGTAGCTAATGGCAATGCGGCCAATAAACCGACGCGATGCCAAAAGTAGCGCCGAGATACCGGCTGTAAATCACTGTCATAGTTAGCAAACCAAGGAAACATCGTTGCCATCATCTGGGTCATCTGCGCATGCGTTAACACCGGCAATAACAGCGATTGCTTATCCTGCTGGTGTTTCGGGCCGAAGGTAGCCACTTGCGCAAAACTCAGGGTATAACGGCGCAATAATACCGCGACCCAGTTTTGCTTAATGGTCGCGCTTTGCACCTTGGTGAAACGCATGCTGAGTTGCTGGCGCTCTAACAACCCAGCAACTCGACGAAAACGGGCCTGCTCGATAAAAAGTTCAAAATTATAAAACCGTAATAACGCCATGATCACTGAGCCACCGACAGTAAGTATCACTGCGGCGATAAGCAAAGTGATCAGGGTTAACTCTTCAGCGTATGCAGCCAAGGGGTCGTGAGCATTGAAAAAGGCATCTAAATTAGCGATCACCACTTGCTCAAAGAGTCCATCGACCATATTCACAATAGGCATGAGGGCCGCTAGCGCCAGCAATGCCATATTCGACATTAACCCATATTTAGCCACTTCATGGTTCGGCAAGGCTAAATCAGCCGAGGTTGCTACTTGAGCCTCTTGCTCTGTATCAGCCTCCACTTCATCACTGCGCTGCTTCGACGCTAGAATAAAGCGACGTAGTTGCTGCGCATGGGCATTACTCAAAGCGGGTAAGACTATCTCTTTGTCACTGCTACCAGCGGCGTCAAACTGACAGTTTGTTCTTCCGAGGGGGGCAAAGTAAAAAGGCGTGGCAAGGTTAATATTTTGCACCCGTGTAAAACGTAACGCCAGACGCTCTTTAGTAAACACACCTTTATGAAGCAACACTTGAGCATCGCCTTGCACCCGAAAACGAAATGTTGCGTAATAAGCACAGCCGTACGCAACTAATGCCAGCAGCGCAATTCCTCCACCCCATGTTGCCCAAAATATTTTACGTTCAACATTTACAACAAAGAGCACCAAGACCGGCAACATATTTAAGAAGCCATCAGCGATAAGTCGGTAACCGGTATTCACAATGAAATAAAGAATCGCCCATGGGCTCAAGCGCTGCCAATGCTGCGCTGGTTCAGCTGTATTACTACTATTATTGCTCATCGTTGTGGTACTGCTGTATAACGTCGCGCAGGGCTTGGTTTTGTTGATGATGCAGTCCACTCATGGTTAGGTCGGCAGCAAAACCACCGGCACTAAATAACTGCAAGGTACTTACAGACCAGAGCCGCTCAAGTGGCCCATGATGAATTTCACTGTGCTGAATACGAGCAAAAGGAAGTAGGGTGGTTGTTCGCCAAATAACCCCCCGTTGATACATCACATCATGCTCGCGAATAGCATAGCCGCTATGACGATAAGTAAGATACTGCCAGAGTATGTGTAGGCATGCATAAGCTGGGAGAACGTAGGGCAACCAGGGACGCAAAGCGGCAAAATCAAGCGGTCGCAAATAGGCAACAGCGGCTGTAGCAACGAGCAACCCCACTAACCACAACAAGGCCCGAGTTAGGCGGTAGCCTAACGCCGCTCCCGGCAAAGGTTGCAATTGCACGGTTTGGTGCTGTGGCAGGTGCTCAATCTGCTCATTACTAAATGACGAGCCCATAGACCGTTACTAGCCCCAGCGAATAATGGTTGCTAGCGTGTGGCTTTGCTGCGCCGCAAGTTCCACTTTATCGTCAAGCACATTTGCGGCCTCTAAACACAGCATTTTGTGGTATTCGTCGTCTGCAAAGTTCGATAACCGCTGAGACTTATCTACCCAGGGGTTCCATAAAACACACGAACGCGAGTTTTCCCGGGCAACCTCGATGGTGCCGTCAGGGGTGCGAATACGCTGCAATGGCTGTGCATCACTGTAGACCATATCGGTTTCACGGCCAAAGTGAACCACTTCTTGTTGCTCAAAGGGCCCTTCACCAAACTCGATGTACTGTGCCCCCTGCAAGCCGTCTACAGATGTTTGCGTAATATCTGGGGTTGGTAAGTAGCTATGAAGTGCTTGTGTTAGTTGCACTGGGCTGTCACCTAAGTTGGTGTTAGTCAACCGTACCTCGAGCTGTTTATCGCTCAGTACATATTCAACCTCTAACTTGGTGTTGTGAGGCCAGTAGGTTTTATCCACCTGCGCCATCGGCAAAGACAAGCTGATGCGAATGGCGTCTTGTTCTTCTTTTACTTCTTCTGCACGCCATAACGATACTCGAGCCACACCATGAATGGGCCATTCGGGATTTTGATGCACTCCAAACCAAGGCCAACAGATGGGGATCCCGCCACGAATACTTTTGCCTTCTTGGTAATCCTCTTCGCTTGATACCCAAATAAGTGGTTTTTGGTTAGCTGGAGTGTATTCGGTCAGTTGTGCGCCTTGGAGAAAAATACGGGCTTGGCACAAGGGTGAATTAACCTGTAAGTATTCTAAACCCGACTCACATCGAGCAATAGTAACACTAGGTGAAAGCTGCATACTTCGTTCCTTCTTAAAAAAGCCAATGCAGCTTCACCATACCCAAATAATCATAATTAAGTAAATATATCGCGAAAATAATTCATCTCGCGGTCATGTTTTTACTTTGCATTTAGGTTTTAAAGCGCCCAACTAGGGCGGCCAATTGTTTCGCAAGCGCATCTAAACGCTGACCACTGCTGTCTGTTTTAGTCGCCACCTCACTGACTTCATCAGCGGCGGTTTTAATCTCTACGACATTACGATTAATATCTTCCGCCACGTGCTGCTGTTCCTCTGCAGCCGTCGCTATCTGCGTATTGAGATCACTAATATCCATCACTGAGCGATTAATTTCCACAAACTGCTGTTGCGCCGCATTGGTTTGCTCAACAGTTTGGGTGCTGCGAGCCAAGCTTTGATTCATCTCTCCCGCTACCCTCTCGCTCATCGCCCTGAGTTTATCCAATTGCGTGGCGATTTCTTCTGTCGATTGCGAGGTTCGTTGTGACAGCGCCCGCACCTCATCGGCAACAACGGAAAAGCCACGTCCATGCTCACCGGCACGGGCCGCCTCAATTGCGGCATTGAGTGCTAATAAGTTAGTTTGCTCAGCAATGGCTCGAATAACATCCAAAATGGAGGTAATACTTTCGCTCTCTTGTGCGAGCTGGGTAATGTCACTCGCCGCCGAGGTAATTGCCTGCGACAACTCAGTGACACTGGCCACGGCTTCGGTAATGACTTCTTGCCCTTGCTCGGAGGCATCGCGTGTTTGCTGCGCTAAATCGGCGGCATTGGCACAACTTTGCGCCACTTCATTTGCGGTTGCCGCCATTTCGTTAATGGCCGTGGCAGCCATTGCAAGTGCCTGCTGCTGCTGGTCAGTATAACCATTTAAGCTACTCGAAAGTGACAGCGAATGTGTTGCAGCCTCATTCACTTCTTTCGCGGTGTCATTTATTTGTGCCACCAACTTGGCAATAGAAGTTAAGAACACATTGAAGTTCGCTGCCAAAGCACCCGTCTCATCTTTCGAGCTTACTTGCAGCCGCTGGGTAAGATCGCCATCGCCTTCGGAGATATCCTCTAAGCCTTTGCTAACAGTAATAATTGGGCCGCTGATAAGCCCTGCTATGGTATTACCTAACAATGCAAATATCCCAGCAAGTACCAGGCAAACAATTATAATCGTCCACGTCATGGCGTTAGCCGCCGCCATCACCTCGCTTTGCGGCACCAAGCCAATAAACTTCCAACCTAGCTGTGGCGAGGTATAGAGGTGGGCATAGTAATCCTCACCGGCCAACGTCACTTCAAAGTCGCCATTACGACTTTGCGCCAATTCGCTAAAAGCGCCGTTGCTGACTTGGGAAAATTGTTTAAAATTATGCTCCGGATCCTTAGGGTTAACTAATACCGTGCCGCTATCTTCTACCAGCATGAGGTAACCCGACTCACCCAAAGTGATTTTTTTAACCATATCGGTGAGTGCCTTTAACGACACATCCATCCCCTGCACACCCACGACTTGCCCGCCTTCTTTCACCGCTTTTACGGTGGACACGATCACCGTATCATCAGCAGCCCAATAATAAGCATTGGTGCGCACCGTCTCGCCATTGGCATTTGCACCATGTTGATACCACGGACGTTGGGTCGGGTCGTAGCGAGGGCCGACGGCTGATTGTGGCCACTGAATATAGCCGCCCTCTTGGTTGCCCATATACACATAGGCAAGGCCTGGATGGGTTTCGCCAAAATGGCTAAACAACGTAAACGCCTGCCGCTCAATTTGCGAGCCAGCTAGCGCATCGAGTTCGCTGCTGGTGTCACTGTTTTTATACAGAGTGACATCCGTGGTTGCTGCCAACACTTTGGGGTGTGAGGCGAGAAAGTCCACATCTTTCACAACCTCGGCAAAAAACGAACTGAGGCCTCTATCAATCTGGATGACTTCGCGATTAGTTAAGTCTTGAAAGTTACTCAGCGCTTGGTCACGCGCTTGATTAATAACAATAACAGCAATGATACCCAGAGGTAGAATAATTGCACTGATAAAGGCCAGTAATAACTTACTTCTAATACTCATAGTTGTATTGCGCTAGGTAATAATGATTAACTTTAGTTTCAATAGCCTAAACTCGCCACGTTTTTATAAACCTTAAACGTAACGGTTTTTATCAAGGGGGTGTAGTCCGCTTGGTATTTAAAGGTATAATGGCTGCTTTAGTCAGTTGGAGGTTGGAAATGCAAAAGTATGACGAGTTATTAATTGCCCTGCGTAAGGTCATCCGCGCCATTGATCTGCACTCCAAACAACTGAACAAAACCTCCGGCCTCACTGGCCCACAGCTACTAATTATGCATGAAGTGGCACAAACCGACGGTATCACGGCCAGCCGCATTGCCCAAAATGTAAATCTTAGCCCGGCAACAGTCACCAATATTTTAGATAGGCTAGAGAGCCGAGCGCTGGTAAGCCGCGTGCGCAGCCAACTTGATAAACGCCGAGTGAGCTTATATTTAACCGAGCAAGGCAAAGCGCTGCTTGATCAGGCTCCACAACCACTTCAAGATCACTTTATCGAGAAGTTCAGCAGCCTCTCTGAATGGGAACAAACTCTGCTACTTTCGTCGATGCAGCGCATCGCCGCAATGATGGACGCAGATAACATAGATGCTTCTCCGCTACTGGAAGTGGGTGCAATTACCCGTCAGGTTGACCCTGGAAAATCAGAATAACTCTAATATTAGTAAACACTTACACATTTCCCCAAAACGGTTCCTCTTGCTACACTAAAGCACGGTTTTGCATAGAGGGGTCGTATCTAGGATGATCCCTTAGCGCCACTGGCCAGTATTTAATCTGGTTAATCAACTTCGAAAAATTCAAATACTTAGTCTAGGCTAAGTGATTATGGCAACAACATAGGGCAATTATGACTACGTTCAAGAAGACCGCATTGGCTCTTGCCATTACCTGTGTTTCTGGCACCGCAATGGCGAACCCAGAAATGGAGGCAATGAAGGAGCAACTGGCACAGTTGCAAAAGCAAATGCAGCAGTTGCAGAAAAAGCTTGATGCCGCTGAGCAAAGTGCAGAGCAACAAGCACAGCAGCAAGAAGAGATTAATACCCGTATTGCTCAACAAGAACAGCAGCTTGAGCAAACAGTGGCGATGGAAAAGAGCGTCGAGAAAGAAGATGGCATTCATGTAGGTGGTGCAGTGCGTACCAACTTCAGCCATACCTCTTACGATGATGATAATAAAAATCGTGGCGGCGACTTTGACTTCGATATCTTCCGGTTAAATTTCTCTGGCGATATTGGTGATGTCGAGCTCAACGCTGAGATTCGCTTCTTCGACTACATGACGGCGGTGAAATATGCCTATGTTGGCTACGATTTCGCAGAAGACTGGCAAGTGCAGGCCGGTATTACCAAAGTGCCTTTTGGTAATTGGCCGTACAACTCACATAACTGGTTCTTCGGCACCACTTACTACATTGGTTTAGAAGATGACCATGACATGGGTGTGCTATTTAAGCGTAAAGTAGCCGATAACTGGCAGCTCGATCTTGGCTTTTTCAAAAATGATGAGCTAGGTGGCGTTGATGGTTACGTCGATAATCGCAGTGATCGTTACTCTTATGATGTTGTTGGCTTTAGAAATGTGGGTGATGGCATCTACGCAGAGCCAACCAACCCGGTTGGTGAATACAATACCTTTTCAGGTCGTTACGCTTACCACTTAGAGCATGAAGGTGGCAAAACTGAGATTGGTGTTTCTGGCTTAGCCGGTGGCCTGCATGATGGTAATGACCGTGCTGGAGATTACCAAGCGTGGGCTGTACACGTAAATAGTAACATCGGCCCTTGGAACTTCCAGTTGCAACATGGTGACTACAACTACGATATCGACAACGTCGATCGCATGGCGGTAGGTGCTTACTCCTTCTATGACAGTATTGCCGCAGAAGCCACAATGACCAACGCCAACATTGCCTACAGCCTCCCTGTTGAGTGGGGTCCGGTAACCAATCTGCAGTTTTACAATGACTACGGCATCATCTACGACAAGTCTGACAACAGCGAAGACACGTGGATGAACGTAACTGGCGTTTCTGTTGCCGCAGGCGGGTTATTCACCTACTTTGACTTAGTACATGCTAAGAATCAGCCATTTGTAGGGGGTTCTATTGCTGGTGACAGTGACGAAACAGAACGCCGCTTCAATATCAATATTGGTTATTACTTCTAAGTAGTGAGTGATTTAAAAAAGGGCCTAGTGGCCCTTTTTTATTGCCCTGTGCGACCCGATGTACCGTTATTTTATTTCACCGCACCTTAGATGGGTGTGAAGTCAGATATAACTAAAGCTTATTTGAATAAACGTTCAAATAAACCTAGTCTACTCCCTACACACCAAAAGGAGATAGCGATGAAAGAATTTACTTTACATACCCCAGAGACCGCGCCAGAAAGCAGCAAACCCTTACTAGAGAAGTCACAACAAGCGTTTGGTAGTATTCCTAATTTGCACGCAGTCATGGCCGAATCGCCACAGCTTTTACACGGATACCAAGTATTGCATGAAGCCTTTTTAAACAGCTCATTCAATAATGCCGAAAAAACAGTGGTATGGCAGAGTATTAACGTTGAACACGAATGCCATTACTGTGTCCCTGCGCACTCAGCTATTGCCAAATCAATGAAGGTAGATGACGACCTTAATCAGGCTTTGCGTGACCAGGCGCCATTGGGTGACGACAAGCTAGAAGTACTGCGTGATACCACGCTCGAAATTGTGCGTCAGCGTGGTCACTTGAGCGATGAACAAAGTAAGACCTTTTTCGCTGCCGGCTATAGTCAGCAGAATTTATTGGATATTATTCTTGCTCTCAGCCAAAAAGTGATGAGTAACTACGTAAATCACCTCGCCGACACACCACTGGACGATGCCTTTAAACCTTTTGCCTAACACCATAAAAAAGGGCTGCGCTTGCAGCCCTATTCGGTTTTTATATTTGCGCACCTTGATGCGCGTCGTCAGCACGCCAACCGTAATGTTGCGCCAATTGTGCAGCCTGTTGAGGCACATCGGTTGCAACAAACTGCTGATGCAATACCTGAACGCCAATCATATGATTAATCACTGCGTCCAACTGCACCTTCAATGCATCATCAGTGTCAGGGGCATCGTGCAGGGCAAATAAATCCGCCACAGCTTGCGGGTCTAACAGGCCTGATTGTGCTAATGCCTCGTCGCTTAGGTACTTGTCAGCTAACTGCTTCATCGCTTGCCACTTTTTCTCATCGGTGTGAGCGGGCGGCGCCATAAAAGCAAACTTTTCCCGTTTGTATAAGGTCTCCGGCAGCAACCCTTTCATTGCCTCACGTAACACGTATTTTTCTTTGTTGTTTTTTATACGCAGATGAGGGGGGATGTTAAAAGCAAACTCAGCAAGGTGATGATCTAAGAACGCTGGCCGCGCTTCCATCGAGTTAGCCATATCGACTCTGTCACCACCCCAGGTGAGAATCTGCCCTTCGAGCATGGTTTTAATCCATACATACTGCGCCTTATCGAGAGGGTGACGTCCTGCTAACATGTCGTTGTCAAAGGTGTCCGCAATGGCTTTGCCAGCATCGTAATCAGCTAAGGCTGTTTTATGTTGCTCAGCCACCAACCCATCAGCGAACTCACCACAAGCCAGCCAAGGTTGTAAACAACTCGGGGTAAAACCAACTAAGCTTTCCAAGGCCTCATTATGACACTCATTGCGCGAGAGCATCGCGCCCTTAAAGAGCTTATTGGTTTTTTGTAACATGCTCTGCCACTTTTCGCGCTCATCGGCATCCACTTCATCCATACCATAAAGGAATAAGTCGTTACGGAACGAAGGGTAGCCAGCAAAGAGCTCATCGGACCCTTCTCCAGTCATCACCACTTTATAGTTTACGTCGTTCACCTGCTGGCTCATGAGGTATTTTGCCACACCTAAGGTGTTGTAAATGGTGCGCTCGGTATGCCATAAGGTGCGCTCAAAATGACTGTAAAGCTCATCCCCGCTTAGTGACATGATGTGATGATCGGCCTGCGTGGCTTCGGCCATTTCTTTTGCTATGGGGGTTTCATCATAATCGTCGCTATCAAAGCCGATGGTGAATGCCTTGATAGGTTGCTGACTCGCCGCCGAAGAGAGCCCAAGAATCGCGCAAGAATCAATGCCACCCGACAGGTAACAGCCAACTGGCACATCTGCTGTTAAACGCAGCTGCACCGCTTCTAGTAACTTTTCGCGGACTCCTTGTATATACAACTGTTCATCGGCGTCATTTTGGTGCTCCTCAGCATGGGGAAAGTTAACGTCCCAATAGCGGTTATCCGTTATTTGCCACTGCCCATTTTGCCGTTTAAAACTGACAACATGACCCGGCTTGACTTGGTGTACGTCAGCGAATGCCGTGCTCCCCGGCACCATCACTTGAATAAGCTGGTGATAGAGCCCATCACTGGAAAACTGTCGCTTAACCTTGGGGTGCGCAAACAGCACTTTTAGCTCTGAGCCAAACACCACTTCGTCTTGTGTTTGCGTGTAATACAGGGGCTTTATCCCGAAGCGGTCACGCACTAAATGCAGTGTGTCTTCTTTGTTGTCATACAGTGCAAAAGCAAACTCCCCACGCAGTTGCTCCAGCATCGCTTGCATCCCTTGGCGCTGATAAAGATGGAGCACAATTTCTGAGTCACTTTTCGATTGAAAACGAGCGCCTTGAGCCACTAAGTCGGCACGAATTCGGGCATAATCATAGAACTCGCCGTTGTGTGTAAGCATCAGTTGCTCATCACTGCTCATAAAAGGCTGTCGTGCTCGTTGCTCATTCAGGTCAATAATAGAAAGGCGGGCATGACTAAAGCCGATACCTTTACCCTCAATACGACGGTAACCGAAACCATCGGGGCCGCGATGGTGTTGGATAGCCGCCATATTGACAAGCAGCTGTGGATCAATGGATTGAGTTGGATCGAGATTAAATACTCCCGCTATACCGCACATGTAAAATCCTTAATAATTAAACTGCTAGCTAAATGACATCCATCACTGTATCGGCTCGCTGCACCATACAAGTGAGAAGTGCCATACGTAAAAATACTGCGCCTCGCGCTTGGGAGAAGTACCAATTATGAGGCGTATCATCTAAACAAGTGGAAAGCTCTTCACCTCGAGCTAAAGGGTGCAAGATGATGGCGTCTTTTTTCAGCTGCGATTTGCAATTGAGGCCGTATTTTTTGCCATAGGTTTCAAAGCTATCGCCTACCCAAGCAATGGCATTGATGTACACCACATCTAGCTGAGGCAGAACCTCATCCATCTCCTTGCTGGTACGAATATGGATACCGGCATCAATGAGTTGCTGTTTTTGGCCAGAGTCGAATATGGTGTCTTCATCTTGGTCGTTGAGTAATACTATTTCATCGACAATCTCGGGGAAATGCACAAACATTTTAAGCAGACTACGCACCGTGCGCATTTGATTCGGAACGCCAACAATGCCGATTTTTAGCTGGCGAAAATCCTCATGCTCTGGATTAAGTAGCGCTGGACACCATTTGAAAATAGTGTATAGGTCGGACATTGCTTGTGTTGGGTGTTCATCAATACCGTTACCGGCATTAATAATAGGAATACGCAGCGGCCCAACCATCTCCGCTATAGACTCATTGGCATTGTCTCGCAATACCACACAGTCGCCGTAGTTATTAAACATCTCTGCGACATCGGCGAGAGACTCTCCTTTGGCAATCCCTGTAGAGGAGCGATCGGTAATTGACATGATATCGCCACCGAGGCGATGCCAAGCACTTTCGAATGATAACCGCGTACGCGTACTTGGTTCATAAAAGGCACTGATGAGAATCTTCCCTTGCAGCGGCGAGCGATAGCGTGCAGGGTTACTTTCATATTTCGCAGCCAGACGAAATAGCTGCACCAAAATATCGCGGTTCAACTGATCAGCACTGATGATATGCTGATTTTCGACTTGATGGAGTAAGTCTCCATCCTCTTCAATTGCTCGTAATAACGCTTTCGGATGAGCATCACCGTAAACATCAGGGCGAGCTCTATCAAAAGCGGCTTTTTCAATGGCGAGGGCACTTACCATAATTTTCCCTTAATATGATCGCGAACAAATAAGGTCACGAGTAAAATAGGACACAACAACGCCAGCACCAGAGCGGCGTATATCAACAGAGAAAACAAACTGCTAGAGATCATGGTTGTCCTCCATTGGTGTCTTTAGTTGCTGCCAATTAAAGGGCGTGTTATTCAGCTTGCATGCAATGATGCAAACCACCAAGGACACGGCACAGGAAATTAATGCCGCGACGTAAAAACCAATTGCAAAGTAACCAATCAACCCGCTTGTTGTGCCCAAGAGCATGGCCAAACCAGCACTTTTGCCAATTAAGCGGCGGTAATATAAGCCAAGTACGATGGGCCAAATGGTGCTCGCAACGAACGCACCGGCAAAATTAAGCAAGGCACCAAGCGTCGCTAGTTTGGGCAGGCACAACAACCATGTAGCAACCCCTAGAATGACGATAACTCGCTTGCCGATACGCATTAACGTTTCAGAGTCAGCATCAGGATTAATATGCTTGTTATAAATATCCTGAGTAATAAGGTCAGAGGTGGCTGCTAAAAGTGAATCAAGACTCGAGGCAAGCGCAGAGAAAACAATGATAAACAGTAAAATAGCGCCACCATAACCAAGCACATTTGCCGCCACCATGGGGCCAACCATATCTGCACTGGGAGGGAAAATACCTAAGGTTGGCGCGGCAAGGGCTATAAACCCTGTCACTATGGGTATCGGCAACCATAATAATCCGGCGGTAAAGTACGCTTTTTTGGCGGTATCAACACGAAAGGCGAAAGCCCGTGACCACCATACATTAGAGTGAAAGATCTCTCCTAAGCCAAAAAAGATGTTGTTAAACAAAAACAGTAATGCCGCAGGAAACAATAAATCCAACAGCATGGGATGCTCTGCAGCGAGGTTCTGATGTACCGTTTCCAAGCTGTAGTTATCGATCACCACACCAGCCACAATGATCACGCCAATCACGATAATCAGCGCTTGAATAAAATCGGTAGCGATCACCGCGCGCATCCCACCGAATAAGGTGTATAGCACGCACATGGTGAGGATTACAGTCATCCCCAAGTGATAATCTAGGCCACTGAGTGATTCCAGCAAAATCCCCCCTGCCATGCCTAAACTGACTAGCCAGCTAAAGGCGTAAACCAAGGAAATAATGAGAAATATGCGCCAACTAAAGCGACCAAAGCGTAAGCGGATAAAGTCGCCACTGGTAAACCCTGTGGGCAACAGCCGCTTAATGCGTTGACTAAGCGGAGCAAATAACAGCAGCCCTAACGCAGCAAAGGAGTAACCTACCATCCCCCAAATACCAAATTGGTACGTCAATTGTGGTGCCACCAAGGTGGTATTACTGGTGACCCAGGTTGCCATAGCGGTGGCGGTTGCAAAGGCAAAGCCAACATTACGTCCTGCCAAAGCAAAGTCTTCATGGGATTTAACATGACGTCCAAGCCACCAGCCGAAAACAACCCAAACGATAGCAAAAATAGCGGTGATAATGAGCGCAGTTTGCGTATCTAACATGCTACTTCCTAAGAATCCGGCGCTCGGTTATCGGCTACATAGCCCCGCATTAGTACCACGAATAAAGCGATGAAAAGCACCAAGCCAAGCGTAAATAGCGGCCAAACCAAAGTCATACTGTGGTGCTGCACAACAACAGTGGCGCTGTCGCTGAGTGCTTGACCATCTGCAACTAAATTAACGGTGTAATGACCCTCTGCCAAACCACTAATAGTAACGGCTTGCTGACCATTGACTGCAGCTTCTATGGGAAACAGGTGGGAATCAGATTCAATATGCAAGTACGCATTGGTTAATATTGAGGTGAGCTCTTGCTCACTAAGGGTCAAGGACGGTGCAGCACGCAACTTTACATCAAAGTAGCCGGCGCTGACGTTTTGCTCTACGGGTTCAATAATAATAGGACGCTGACTCTGCGCACCAGCCACACCCCATCCCATTGCAAGCGCAAAGATGGTAAAGCTTACCAATACACACTGACTTAGTAATTTCATACTGCCGCAGGCGTCCCTAATGCGTAAAAATTAACCCTAACACTCAAATTTTTTGAATTCAAACTAAGCATTTAATTAAAAAAGTTTAGTAAAATAAGCCTAGTACATCTTTATGCAATTGCTGCTAGCCCACTTTTTTATTTGAGTTATTAGCAATCTTTGTGACTTTTTTATCGCCTTTACGCGTCGCTTTGACTAACCCCGAACTGGTTGCTTGGGTGGCAACGCAGGCCAGCAACAAGTTGGCTCCGGCCTCTACGTCATGCCAATGCGACCACTCATCAGGGGCATGGCTTATGCCATTGACCGAAGGGATAAATATCAGCCCAGTTTCTGTGAGGCTGGTAAAAAACTGACAATCATGGCCTGCACCACTGGGCATACGTTGATAGTTCAGCCCTAGCTGCTGCGCTTGCTCGGCAATAAAGTCTGTTAATACAGGGCTGCAATGCTGCGGTGCTAACCAACTTACCTGCTCGTATTCAAACATTAATTGATGGCGTCGAGCGATAGCAGAAAGGGCTTTGCGGCAGGCTTGGCTCAACGCTTCCATGATGTGTTGATCCATATCACGAACCACTAAAGTGAAATCCACCTCACCGGCAATAGTGTGAGCAAACCCGGGCTTTAACTCTGCTTTACCTACGGTAATGCGACTGTACTCGGTGCCATCTTCATCAATAATACGGTTTATTTCATGGGCAAAATCCGCCAGCCCCATAAACGCATCAGAACGCATTTCCATCGGCGCGGTGCCCGCATGGTCGGCCTTACCCACCAGCTTCACAATCCACTTAAATACACCCGAAATGCCATCAACAACGCCAATTTGTATACCGGTTTGATCAAGCACAGGGCCTTGTTCGATATGCAGTTCAATAAAGCATTTTAAATCCTCTGGGCTAAACGCTGCGCTCAGCGCTTGCATGGGATCAAGGCCGCAACTTTTCATAGCGTCACTAAGTAGGTAGCCGTCTGCATCATGCATAGTGAGAATATCGTGCGGGGTTAATTTACCGGTCAGTGCCTGCGCACCAAACATCCCGCCAAAGCGCCCTTCTTCTTCTGCAGTAGCAACTACCCGCACAGGGTGTTTTAAGGCAACGTCATGGTGTTTCAATACCCGTAAACATTCGAGCCCAGCAATCACCCCCAAAGTGCCATCAAACATGCCCCCCGCAGGCACGGAGTCAAGGTGTGAGCCGACTACAACCGCACTGGTATTTTCCGGTCCATACTCAATGTGTACATTGCCTGCGCCATCCATGTGCGTGCGAAAGCCTTCGCTTTGGGCCAAATCCATGAGCCAATTGCGCGCCTCAAAATCGGCGGCACTAAAGCCAGGACGATAAATTCCCTTATCTTCCTCGTTATACCCGATCCGCGACAAAGTAAATAAAGTCTCTTTTAAGCGTTCGATATTAACGTTGTACATACTCCCTCCAAAAAGCAGAACAGCTGTCCCCACAGTGTAGAAGAAAGCGCCTGTTTGTCAGGTGCTAGTGCTTTAATTCAGTATTTTGAAATATACAATTAACCACTATTTATGTACCTTAGACGACGTCCGCCCGGCTGGTTGACAGAATCAGTAAACCATCGACCTGATTGACTTAGGCTTGAAGTGAGCAATAAAAATAAATCAACGAATATGCTTATTCGCTATAAAAACTACTGCTTACAAGGCCTGGGGCTGGGTTTTGTTGGCCTCGGTGTCATTGGTATTGCGCTGCCAGTGATGCCCACCACCATTTTCTTTATTCTTGCCTTGGCATGTTTCACTCATTCCTCACAACGCTTGGAAGAATGGCTACTCAATCACGCGCGCTTCGGGCCAATTTTATACAACTGGCAGAGCCATAAAGTAGTGCCACATAAAGCCAAGTGGCTCGCCGCGATAGGAATGAGTATAGGCCTGTATTTTATGATGCACTCCTCTGCCCCGACGTGGGCTGTTGCGATAGTTACGGCAACGGAAGCCTTGGTATTGGCCTATTTAGCTTATTGCCCAAGCTATCCTCAACAAGCTGCACACCGCACTCGCACCATCATTGCCGTTGTAAGCGCTGTGCTATTCCTAGGTGGGTGTTGCCTTATGGCCTGGCTAATGAATAAATTTTAGTCATCCTCTTCACATGTTCTCGCTTAAACTTTAAGCTAGCTAAGGAAGGTGTTTCGCACCGCCATTTTTTATTACTGTAAACAAGGATGTATTATGCTTAAAACCATACCACTGATACTGGCGCTGGCAGCCAGTGCTTAGGTTGAAGCCAAAGAGGTGATTCACGCCGATGTGAAAGTGCACTACCTAGTAAGCCAAGACGGGGAGCAGCTTTGGCAGCCACTTGATACCATAAATACCCCCCGCTACCCTATTGAACTAGCGCGGGATGGAATTACTGGCTGTGCAGTCGTAGGCTTTGATATAAGCCCTGAAGGCAAGCCTAAAAATATCGAGGTCATTGCTCGCCAGCCACAGCGTCATGCTCGGGAGCTTCGTAAAGCAACACGCGGGTACATTCGCAATTGGCAATTGCCATCCAGAGAAAGTAGCGAGGATCTGCCTATGGCTTTACGCTTCGATTATTGCATTGGCGGTAAAAACGACGAACAAGCCCAGGGTTTATGCGCTAAGTCGGTTACCAAGCCCTGCGCTTAGCCACGATCAATTATGCGCCACAAGCCCATCGTCATTGTGCTCATTACTGTTACGGCGATGTGGCTTGCTTGGCAGAAATTATTACCAATTGAGCAACAAACGCACGAAACCAGCACACCAAGGGTTACAAGCTCAACGAGCTTAACGGTTGATAAAGAGCCAGTGCTATCACTCAGTGATGCGTCTACTTCACTAGCGAAGCCCAGCATCCATCAATGCACCAACGAATTGGCCCAGTATGAAAATCAACGACTCAGGTATTTCACCACTTTGAACTACCAGGCCCTATTACGCCAAGGGTACTCCTTAGATCAAGTCACTCTCGCTATCGCGCACTTTCTCGGGCCAAGCCATGCAACAACATGGCGCTATCAACAATTAAAAGCCAATACGCAAATGGCGCAGCGAATCGCGACTGCAAGCCAACAATTCAGTGAAAATACCGCAACGGAGCTACTCGTTCAGCCGCACTCTCCACAACCTTGGCTACTGGAAAAGTTAGCTCATCCTTCATTCTCCCTCGCGCCAGGGCAACAGTTATATGTCGACGATATAGCCTGGCTAATTAGTAATATTGACATTTTAGATGCGCAGATTGTCACCGTTATTAAGCACTTTGATGATATTAACCTCGTCGTATCACAAGATTATGCTGATGCCTTGCGGTTAATTGATTTAGCCGCCAGAGCAGGACGAATAGAGGTGGTTAAAGCCCTATTAAACAAAGGGGCCGCGCTGAGTGACGACAATTATCTGCCTTCCACATTAGAGTGGGCAATATGGGGGTTGAGTAACGCTCCACAGTCTCGTTGGCCGGACTATGTCGAGGTGATTGAGTTATTGACCAGCCGAGGGGCTAGAGCAGCATTTATCTACAACGAAAAGGGCGACATTATTGAAGCGCAGGGGCGTCGCTTTAAGTTGACCGCTGAGCGTATACAGCAAATATATACCCATCACCAACTCGATTTTGACAGCCTATGGCAAAGAGATGCTTTGCACTTGGACCTTGCTCAGCCGCTGATTCAGCAACTGCAGCAGCGCGCCGACCAGCAACTGGTTATAAGCCAACAATTGAAGAGCCGTTTAAGCCAATGCCCTAGTTTACTGAGAGAGTTTCGTACTGACTGGCAACCGCTCGGGTTAGCGCATGCTCTGGCACAGGTGAGTTACGAAGACGACGTTGATTTGGCCGCGTTGAATGCTCGCTCCGTGCAACTTTACGAGTGTTACACCCGCAACCAAGCGCGCAACGCCGAGCGTACCGTTCATCACAGTCAAGCTGCAAAAGCTTATTTAAAGGTGCTGCGCAGAGAGGGGTTAGAGGCCGCCTTAGCATCGTTATATCAGCAACCACTCACCGAAGCGTTACGCCGAGATCTATTTTACGCCTCACTGAGCCGCGTCGGGGCACAGTCATTCACACGACTGCAGAGCTCACAACTGGGTCAATCCCAGCTGGACTACGTGCGCTTACCCGCAGGTTTGACGCTCCCGCAACTACGGGAGTATTTGCCGCGATTCGATAGTCACGGACATTCGCTACTGTATTATGCGATTAGCCACTACGATACCGAGCTACTAACGCAATTAGTGGCCGCTGGCGTCCCCTACCATCAAGGCATAACCGCGATGGATCCGCTTGCCCTGAGCCTACAGGGCATTGAGCTATTCGCGGGCCAAGCACCGAGCTTGCAGGTACTCGATGAGGTGATGACCTATCAGCCTCCGCTTACACCCTGGCACCGTAGTATGTTGGCACTCATCGCCCGCAAAAACCCAGCACTATACCAGCAGTTGCACACTCGTCACCCACAGCTACGCCATCAAGACGCGCCGCTACCTGAGTATGACTGTAGCAGCCAGTTTTAGCTAAGCTGCTTGCCCTCACTAAAAGTCAAAGCCGATGGCCACTCGATTCCAGCCGTTAATTTGAATAATAACTGCGCATAAAGCCACTATTTGCTCTTCACGGTAATGCGCTTGCAGCCTTTGTATATCAGCCTCCAGCGATTCATGCCTCGTAAGTGAGGTTAATGCCTCAGCCCATTGCAGCGCCGCCCATTGAGCCGCTGTAAAAGTTGATGCCGCTGGCGAGTTTAGCAATGCAGCTATCGTCGCCTCAGTAATATTGCTTTGCTGGGCTTCACGAGTATGCATGGCAATACAAAAGCGGCAGCCATTAATAGCCGATACGCGCAAACGCACCATATGTATTAACTCTGGTTCAAGTTGATGCTCTGCGGATTCGGTCATCGCCATCAATGCTTCAGGGAGTTGTGGTAATAGTTGATAAAGCTGCTGCTGAGATAGCATGGTTAGTTCCTCCTATGAATAATCACTATCAGCTTACAGCGCGCCACAGTGGAACACTTGAACGTTTACGTCATTTCATTCTTTTAAAACGAACGAAATAGCGCAATTTAACTAATTTCCATTCTCTCAGGTTAAACCTATAGTGATTACATCGCCACTGCGGTGGCACACTTTTATCGAGGAGAGAACCATGAATATCATTAACATCACCCACACCGAAGCCTTTAACAACATGACCAAGCTACTTGCTCGTTTTGCCTTAGCGGCGCTGTTTATACTTACAGGACTCAGTAAGGTTGAGTTTTACGATGCTACCGCCCAGTACATGGCAACAATGGGTGTACCCGGCGTCTTACTGCCTTTAGTTATTGCTCTTGAGGTGATTGGCGGCGCAATGGTGGTACTAGGTCTACTTACCCGCTTAACCGCACTGGCCTTCGCCATTTTTAGTATCGTCAGCGCCTTGCTATTCCACTTTGACTTGGGTGAGCAAACACAGTTTTTGATGTTTTATAAAAATATCGCCATTGCCGGCGGCTTTTTAGCTCTCGCAGCTAGTGGCGCAGGAAAATACAGCCTAGATCAACTATTACTTAAAGACCGCAGTTAAGAGCACAGAGCCAGTGCCAAAGCGCTGGCTCACCCCATATACTATGGCAAAAATACTAGAAGCAACGCAGCACGATATTGGCGGCCTCACGGTCAAGCGGATACTGCCGCACCTAGAAAAGAAAATGGTTGGCCCCTTTATCTTCTTTGACCATATGGGCCCCACCACCTTTGCACCGGGACAAGGTGTGAATGTTCGCCCGCACCCACACATAGGTCTCTCTACCCTCACCTACTTATTTACTGGCAGCTTGTTACATCACGACTCGCTAGGAAATCACGTTGAGATAAGCCCTGGCGATGTTAATTGGATGACCGCAGGGCGCGGTATCGTCCATTCTGAACGCGAGTCGATAGAAGTCCGAGCCAGTCACCACGATATAAATGGCTTACAATGCTGGGTCGCGCTACCGCCAACTTTATGTGAAATTGAACCTAGTTTTACACATATCAATAAGGCCGCCTTGCCACAGCGTATTGTTGATGGGGTCACCATGCGTCTTATTGCTGGCGATGCCTTTGCTATGAGTTCCCCGGTAAAAACCTACTCACCGCTGTTTTACCTCGATATTATCGCCACGGCTCATAGCCGTATTGCGCATCCTAACCCGCTGCAAGAAGCGGCCATCTACGTTATTTTTGGCGCTGTCGAAGTAGGCGAGATCACTGCAACAGCTCATCAGTTTGTGCTTCTACAAGGGGGGACACCGAACTCATATGCCAAAGTGACTGTCGCTTTATTCTGCTCGGTGGCAATGCCTTTAACAAAGCGCCTTATTTGCACTGGAATTTTGTTGCTTACAGCCGCGAGCGCATCGAGCAAGCTAAATCGGATTGGCAACAACGCCTCTTTGCCGATATTCCCAGAGACGATAACGAGTTTATACCGTTGTAATTAGTTTGTAGTTCCGCCACTCTAAGTGGCCTAACCCTGATTGAGTAGGATAACCTATGTTATTGATGGCCCTTATTTATTTGGGAGCAGCGATTATTGCTGTGCCGCTTGCTAAACGCCTTGGTTTGGGCTCGGTATTAGGTTATCTGCTCGCCGGTATCCTGATTGGTCCCTATGCCTTGGGCTTGGTCGGCGATCAAACCGAGGTGATGCACTTTGCCGAATTTGGCGTAGTGATGATGCTCTTTCTCGTCGGTCTAGAACTACACCCGGCACGGCTTTGGCGCATGCGTCATGCCATTCTCGGCCTGGGTGGCTTACAAGTCACCTTAACGGCGGCAGTGCTGTTTGCCCTGTGTTACTGGCTGTTGCCATTACCTTGGCAAAGCGCATTAGCCATTGGCTTGATGCTGGCGCTGTCATCCACCGCCATCGTCTTACAATCGCTCGAAGAAAAAGGCTGGTTGCGTATTGAGGCGGGACAAAACGCATTTTCGGTGCTGTTATTTCAGGATATCGCCGTTATACCCATGCTCGCCCTGCTGCCACTGTTGGCGTTTGCGCCCACGTCTGCGGCAACGGCCCACAGTAACCTTATTGAAGACTTGCCAGTACTGGCGCAAGTAGGTATTTCCACCACTCTTATTGCCGCAATTATTCTCGCCGGCAAGTATGTATCCGCACCGCTGTTTAGGTTTATAGCGGAAACCCGTATGCGCGAAATCTTCACTGTGTTTGCGCTGTTCTTAGTGGTGGCGATCGCTTTGCTTATGCAGCTGGTGGGGCTGTCCCCTGCGTTAGGCACCTTTCTCGCGGGCGTGGTACTGGCAGAGAGTGACTTTCGTCATGAGTTAGAAGCCGATATCGAACCCTTTAAGGGGTTATTATTGGGGCTATTTTTTGTTGCCGTTGGCGCCAATATCGACTTTGCCTTGTTGGCCGACAACTTCGCCGACGTGTTGCTAATGGTGTTGATACTAATCACCGTTAAGGCAGTGATTCTATTTGCCCTTGCCCATATATTTAAGCTCGCAAGTGGTCACAAGCTGCTATTTACCCTGGCGCTCGCTCAAGGGGGCGAATTTGCTTTTGTGTTGCTGACCACTTCTTCATCACTACAAATCTTAACCACCGAGCAAGTCAATCTAGTGACCTTGGTGGTGGCCATTTCGATGTTGATGGCCCCCCTTTTACTGATCCTTTATGAACGCTTACAACGTCGTAGCAATAGCAATAATACACCGGCCTATGATAAACCCGAACACATCGCGGCCAGCAAAAATGTGATCATCGCTGGCTATGGTCGCTTTGGCCAGGTCATAGGGCGCTTACTCAGCGCTCAAGGCTACGATATTACCGTGCTAGACCATAGCCCTAGCCAAATCGAGTTGTTGCGACGCTTTGGTACGCAAGTTTTCTACGGCGATGCGGGCCGCAAAGAATTACTCGATGCTGCGGGTGCTGAACATGCGCAAATGCTCGTTATTGCCATTGATGATGCCGATAAAACCTTGGCCATTATCGAACTGGCGAAAAAACATTATCCGCACCTGAAATTGGTCGCTCGCGCACGTGATAGACGCCATGCTTACCAACTGATTGGTGCCGATATTGATGCCTTTAATCGTGAAACAGTCGACTCCGCCATTAACCTTGCCGTTGAGTCACTGCAACTACTAGGAAATAGCGCGCCCGATGCACAACGCGCCGGTGAGCTGTTTCGCAACCATGATCGGGAATCGCTATTGCAATTGGCTGAGTTATGGGGCGATGATCACAGTTATGGTGTCGCGGTACGCCAGCGTATGGACGATTTAAAACATGTGTTAGCGCAAGATAAGCAAGCACAGCAGAAACTCAATACCTGTGATAATGGTGATTGTTAAGTGTTAAGAATAACGTTAGAACAGTGGCGCATGTTTCGCGCCGTGGTGGAATATGGCGGCTTCAACCAAGCGGCCGCAGGCGTGCATAAAAGCCAGTCCAGTATCCATAATGCCGTGGCAAAAATAGAGGCCGCTTTAGGCGTGAAGCTATTTACCGTGCATGGCCGTAAAACCACCCTGACCGAGGCCGGTAATATGATGCTGCGCCGCGCTCAGTACCTGCTTGATGAGGCCGCCAAGGTCGAAGCCATGGGCCATACTCTAGGTGAAGGCATTGAATCACAATTGCGTATTGCCGTTGACGAGTTACTCCCCAAAGAGCTGCTATTCGGTGTGCTTGAAGCCACCAGCAGCCAGTTCCCGCTGCTGCGCATTGAACTGTTTGAATCGGTATTAGCCGGTGCCAACGAACTACTGCAAGACAATAAAGTGGATATCGCCATCTCGCCATTGGCCAGTGATGATTTTTGTGAGGAGCTTGGCCACTTTGAGTTTATCGCGGTTGCGCATCCGCAGCACGCGTTACAGCAAATCCCCCGCGCCCTCACCTTTGAAGATCTCAAAGCACATCGGCAAATCGTGGTGCGCGATTCAGCGCTAAATGCGCAGCAAAGCTCCGGTTGGCTCGGCGCTGAGCAGCGCTGGACGGTCAGCCATTTACACACCTCTATCAATATGATCAGCAAAGGGTTGGGCTTTGCCTGGCTGCCCCGCATCGCTATTACCGAGCAGCTTGAGCAGGGCACCCTTAAGGCGCTTAATATTGCCGGCGCAGACACCCGTACGGCGTTGTTATATCTGCTCTTTAAAGATGGCGATAATCTCGGCCCCGCCGCGCGTACATTTATTGGTGAGCTGCGCTACCGACTGATGGCAGACGAATAAGCCCGAGGCCTTAAGCAATACATTCGTTAAAAACGAACGCTAAGTACTTTTTTAACTCATTTTATTCACTCTTGTATGCTCTTAAACTGGCTCTATCAACATACTTTTGGAGTCTACTATGAACTATATTCGTCGCGCTGAGCAGCGAGGTCAGGTTAATCTGGGTTGGTTGCAAAGCCAGCATAGCTTTTCATTCGGCCATTACTATGACCCCCAGCATATGGGCCTGTCCACCTTACGCGTTATTAACGAGGATAAGGTGGAACCGGGCCAAGGCTTTGCCACCCATGGCCACCGCGATATGGAAATCATTTCCTATGTCATTGAGGGCGCTTTAACCCATCAAGATAGCCAGGGCAACACTTTTACCCTCACCGCCGGCGAAGTACAACGAATGAGTGCTGGCAGCGGCATTATGCACAGCGAATATAACGCCTCGCAAAGCGAACATGCGCATTTCCTACAAATTTGGATTCTGCCAAAGTTTAAAGGGATCACCCCCAGTTATGAGCAACGGCGCATACCTCAGCAGGGGGCGATGACCCCGCTAGTGACGCCGCAAGGTGAAGGCAACACCCTAAGCATTAACCAGCAAACGCGCTTATCGCGGCTGATGCTCACCGCGCAGCAAAAGTTTCGCTTACAAAGCGGTGCCAACCTTGGCTATGTGCATATTGTCAAAGGTGCATTAACAGCCGATGGCGCGCATTTTTCCAGCGGCGATGGATTTGCCTTGGAGCGCGAGCAAAGTATAGAGCTACAGGCTGAAAGCGCGCTAGAAGCATTGTATTTCGAGCTGCCTTAATGACCTTACTGACTCTTACTGTTATCGCTTTGGTCGTGGTGCTGACCGGCATTTCCAAATCCGGATTTGCTGGCGCCCTCGGGGTGTTTGCTGTGCCTCTGTTACTGCTGGTAATGCCAGCGGTGGATGCTATCGCCCTGATGCTGCCAATTTTAATTGTTGCTGATGTATTGAGCTTAAAAAGCTACTGGCGTCAGTGGCGGGGGGATTTAATTACCCAGCTATTACCTGCGGTGATAGTGGGTGTAATTGTCGCGCAGTGGCTCATTACTGAGATCGATGGGCGCTGGTTAAGCGCGGCTATCGCCACTTTTAGTGCAGGTTTTGCCATTCGCAGCCTATTTTTTGCGAATACTCGTTATGCGTTGTTGGCCAGTCATTGGGGAGCGAAAGCGATGGGCCTGCTCTCTGGTCTCGCCAGCACCTTGGTTCATGCCGGCGGCCCACCACTGATTATGTACTTTAATGCTAAAGCACTGCCGCCCCACCACTATATTGCCACCGCCGCTGCCCTGTTTGCACTGATGAATGGCGTAAAACTGATTGCCTTTAGCAGCCAAGGGTTGTTAACCCTCGATATCCTGCTGCTCGCCCTGGCTTTCTCCCCTTTGGCGCTAGTAGGTAATTGGCTGGGGGTCAAAATTCGGCAAAAGTTCGACGCCCAGCGTTTTGTGCGGGTGATGAATGGGTTACTACTGTTACTGGCCACCGTGTTATTTATCAAGCTCATGCTCAGTTAACAAAGCCACAGCAATGCTGTGGCCTAATGTTATAGATACTTTAGCCACCACTGATGATGAGTGCGCTTGTAATCGCTAAACCACTTCACAGGCAAGTAAAGAGCCACGGCAAGCAGCACAGCGATAAGCCATATCCAAGCGATGTGATTAACCCCCACATACTCGCCCTGGTTATTTCCCACCAACCAATAAGCAGCTTGGTACAATGCCAGTAACACATACAAATGGACGACGTAAAAGAACATGGGTACCGAACCAAAGGTACGCAGCATGTTGGTAACGCTTCCCAGCGGCTTTTCAAAGACATAAAGGCCGACAAACATACCCGCCAGAGTAATGAGTAAAAAGCTCAAAGAGGGGGGGTACTTAGTGATATTGAAAATCGACATGGTCGTTTGCATCGCCGAGTCGAAAGAATGCCAAGGCAATGTTTCACCATAAATATTGCCACCGCGTAACAAAGCAAAGAGCAATACACAGATTAACGCAAGCCCTAATAGCCAAGCCTGACGTCGTGGCTTCGCGATGCCTTTGCCATACAGCGGTCCGGCACAATAACCAAGTAAGATTACGCCAATCCATGGTAGCACCGGATAGCTAACCTTCACATTGAGCCAACTTGTTTCCAAGATGTAGCCACGATCATGCAAAATACGCCACAGCGTATACCCCCACTCATTTTCATTAAACTCGATAGGGGTGAGCATGTTATGAGTAAATACAATGGTTAAACCTAAGGTCAGTAACACCGGCATAGGTAGCTTGTGCAATATCGCCAGCACCAGCATACACAGGCCAATCGCCCACATAACCTGTAGCCATAGGGTGTGGTAACTGCCCATCCACGAGTAGCTAATCAGGGTTACTTCAAGGGCTATAATAAAAAGCCCACGTTTGAGCAAAAAACCGGTGGCACTGCGTGGTTGGCCTTGCCTAGCGTGCTGATATAACCACGCCGACATGCCAGTTAAAAAGATAAATGCAGGCGCGCAAAAATGAGCGGCGAAACGACTCCAGAATAACCCCGGCGAAGTCGTTTCTATGACCATAGGGTCGCTCACTTGCATGTGTAAAAAGAAACGCTCACGCACGTGATCCACCAGCATCAGCAGAATCACCACTCCGCGCATAATATCAATGCTATGAATACGCTTCTTTAGCTGCTCAGAAGTCATAACCGACACTCAGCTTAAACTGTGTTGGCGCACCCGGATATGCCCACATAGCATTGTAACTACTGGCAATATAGTGCTCATTAAAAATGTTATCGACATTCAGCGCCACCGATAGCTGCTTCGATGCAAACCATTTTGCGTATAGACCAACAAGTTGGTAGCTGGGAATACGAAAGCTGAGATCGGCGGGGTCGCCCAGGCGGTCGGAGTTATACTTGTAATGAGCCCCTACTTTTATGTCTTGCTGCCACAGTGTCAGGGCATGGTTTATAGCCACAGAAACATTATGCTTGGGTACGTTTACCAGCGGGCTGCCTTTGGGTATCGGTACTAACCAGTCAGCGTTAATTACATCGTTGGCCGTTTTCGCATCAACATAGGCATAAGACAAGGTGTAATCAGTGTTACTACCGAACGAGCCGGATAAATCAAGCTCAACGCCTCGGCTATTCGCCTCGCCGACCGGCGCTGAGTAACCGACATTGATTGGATCGGACACCAGCATGTTACTCTTGGTCGCATCAAACCACGCCAGCGTACCGCTAAGGTGTTCGATACTAAATTTTACTCCAACCTCAAACGAGTCACTTTCCTCAAAGCCAAACGGCTTGCCGTTGGCATCGGTGCCACTGAGCGGTAAAAAGCCTTCTGAATAGCTGGCATATAAATTCACAGCGCTATTAACGTCGTAAACCACCCCAAAGCGCGGGCTTATACGATTTTTAGTGCTTTTTGAAGCCACCCCAGACTTGGTTTCGAAAATATCTTGGGCTATTTCATCAAATCTGAGCCCGAGCATCACTTTGAGCGAATCACCTAGGTCGAGCTGATCTTGTAGATAGATACCATAGGCATCCTGCTGTTCATTATTCTCATATTGCATGCTCACATCTGGGCCCGGCATAGAGTTATAATCAGGCTCGAATATATCTAGGGTATAGGTGCCGTAGCCACCCCGATAGCGATATAGGCCGGTGCGCAACTCATAGTCATAACCATCCACACCGATCAGCACATGGTTAGTAGTGCCGACAACCTCAAAGTGGCCGCTTAGCTCGATACGTGCCGAGAGATCATCAGACTTATAATCGCGATAACGATGCTGACGCGTGAGGGTACGCCCATCATCGTAGACAGACTGTCTTGACGGCGACAATTCCGCATCTGAAGAATAACCCGTTAATGTACCCGTTCGATAACTAGCACCGACAAGCAGTGACCAATCGCTATTTAAATCGTTATGATATTGCAGCTGGTGGCCGCGCGAATGTACCTTGGTAGGCGCATCGTTAGGGTTTCCTAAAAATCGCGACTCAGGCAGGGTTTCAATATCGCCATTTAAAACTACAATACCGCGATCATACATTTGCTGCTGATCAACATACTCAAACTCATAGGTCAGTGAAGAGTCATCCCCCACTTGGTAGTACAGAGACGGCGTAATTGCGAACTTTTCATGGTGTACATAATCACGATAACTATCACTGTCTTGCCAAGCCCCATTGATACGAAAAGCAACATCGTCGTTAACTGCGTTGGTGTAATCTCCTTGCACACGCGTGTGATTGTCACTGCCTATTTCAGCTTGTAACTGTCCTTGCTGATAAAACTGTGGCTTTTTAGTAATAATATTAACTGTACCACCCGGCTCTGAGCGCCCATATAATGCCGAGCCTGGCCCTTTAAGTACCTCAATATATTCAATATTTGATACATCTCTCGGCCCAGCAAAGCCTCGGCCACCACTAAAACCATTGATGAGATAGCCCGAGGGCATATTTTCGTTGCCCGACAGGCCACGAATCGAATAGCTATCCCACAGCGCGCCACCATTATTTTTGCGCGAGATACTGGCAGAGAAATCAAGAACATCACGAAAACGTGTAATGCCGTTATCAGTGATTAAGTCTTTGCCCAGTGTGGTAATTGATTGTGGCAACTCTTGTGCGGGAATATCACCGCGAAAAGCTTGCTTGTGCTCAACGGTAATCGTTTCTATATCATTGTTTTGCTGTGCAAATGCCCAACTCGGCAAAGCCAGCACTAAAAGCGAAAGTGGATACTTCATAACATCACCCAAATAGAATTTGTTATATCATAGCAAATGATACAAAGTAACAAAACACTTGTATGATAAATATGACTTACCGCGACCAACCGATTCAGTGATGGGCTAATTCCTATGGGCAGATTAAAGCGGCTCTGCGCTACTCATCTGGTAGCTAGCAGATAGCTAGTGCCAGGGAGTTTGGTTTTCTATATACAACAGGGCCAACATGTCTTCTTCATCGTCATCCATGCCCTGTTCAATGAACCCAAATTGGCTGTAAAACTCTTTCGCAACAGGGTTGGAGGGGTTATAGCAAATTTCAATTTCGGTGATCTGTGGCTGCTCTTTAATTTCGGCAATGGCCAAGGTTAAGGCATAACGGCCATACCCTTGGCGCTGATAGCGCTCGTCAATCATGAACCGCCAAATTGAGACTTTGTGTGTGCTTTCCTGAACCCACATAAAGAACCCGATGGGCTGCTCACCCAAGTAAATTGCCCGGGTGCTATAGCCGCTATTAAACTGCGCTTCAACTAAGGACCACATATTACAGGCCACATAATCTTGTTGCTGCTCACTTACATCAAGATCACATACGGCCTCATAGTTGCCTTTAGTAATCGCGCGCAATGACAAACTTATTGCTCCCATGTTGCGACCCTCTTTTTAGCGTTGGCGATAGTTTGAGCGTAATTTGCAGGGATGGGCATCACTTTAAATGGGCTGACATTAGCGCCACCGGTGTTCCCCCTAGGCACCCAGCCCAATGCGGTTTTGCTGGCGGCTCCGAGAATCCGCACAAGTTGCCCCGTAAACTCTGGTAAAACGCGGTTACACCACGCCCAACGGAGCATTAACATATGCACATAGGTATGCCAATAGGTGGACTCTTGCCCCAATACATGGGCATTTTGCAAATGAAAAAACTGTTTATTGGGGTCGTTGGCATGCTGGGCTTGGCGTGCATACACCAACTCACGTAACACACTAAACCTAATGGCTTGACTAAAGGTCATGGACGCTCTTAAAAGTGAACAAACTTTCACCTAGCATACTACTTAGAGTTAGCTCCAAGGCAAGCATTCAATGGTGACTTCTTAATCACTGAGCTGTATTCGCAATTGTTTTAAGGTATGTTGGCTAAACACACTCACGTGATTTGCTCGTAGCAGTGCACTCACGACCCCTTGCCCCGGCACCTTGCGAGCACTAAACTCGCCATTGTAAATGGTATTGCTACCACAGGAAGGGCTCGATTCTGTTAACACCGCATAGCGAATGTCGTGCTGTTTGCACAATGCGAGTGCCTGGCGAGCGCCTTGCAAAAATACCGCTGTGACATCCTCACCATCTGCGGTCACTATTTTAGCCCGTCCTGCGAGCACATCATCGCCATCACCCCCTACAATTTCTGCTGCCACTCTAGGAGTCGGCAAGCCCGCAGCAACCTCTGGGCACAATGGCATGATATGACAATAGCTACGCAGCCATTGCATATTTTCGCACTGTGCACTTACGCAGGTGGCGTTATAACGCACTTTACTACCCAACAAGCAGGCACTCACTAAAACTGGGGTCATCACGATAATAAATGGCTGATATCAGCCAGTAACTTAGCGAAAATATCAGCGCTCGGCTAGTAAGGCGCTGTAATGACCCGTAATGGTTAATAATTTTGAGGGTGTTGTACTAATGGCATGCTTTTTCGGCTTTTTTTACTATGTGTCAGAATCATCAACTCAACGGCCAAGTAGCCGCATTTGCGCAGCTCGCGCTCTGTTTTTCGCCGTTGGAAATTCTCAATTCATTGCCTGAGTTAACAACTCTGCCTTGGGTTCCTCATGTAAATACCCAACATTATCAGGGCCAGTGGGATGTTGTTCCGTTACGTTGCCAAGCCCACCATAAAAGCGCCCATGAGATCTTACAAAGCTTTAGTATTGACCAAGGCGAACATTGGACCAACTTACCGTTATTACAAAACAGTCATGCGCTTGTTGAGGTGTTGGCGAGTCTGCCTTGTCCGGTAAAAGCTGTGCGACTCATGCGCTTACGAGCCGGCGCGGAAATAAAACCCCATCAAGACCCAGGGCTCGCACTGGAATTCGGCGAGGCCAGATTACACTTGCCATTGCGTAGCGACGAGCACCTTATATTCAACGTAGCTGATCATCGTGTGCCGATGCAGTGCGGAGAGCTTTGGTATCTCAATGCCAACATGACACATAGCGTGCACAACCGCAGTACTGAAGACCGCATCAATGTGGTGTTCGACTGCCAAAGTAACGCCTGGCTTACTCACCAAGTTTATAACAGTGCTAATTGCCTGTGGGTATAAGCGTCATCGCGAAACCACTGTTGCATAACGGGAAACCCCTGTAGTTGCTCGGGTGCAAGACACATAAACCAACTATAAAGTAGCGGCACACCCGGGCCTGGGTTAGTGCTAAAGGCAGTAATTAAGTTAGCGGCAGCGCCGCGATAGCCGTGTTCGTGAAACACCACACTGGGCGGCAGACCTATCGCTTGAAGTGCAGCCCACGACCACGCCATTGCCGCCATTTCTTCGCCGCCTTGGTGCCCCCATTTTTTAACATCACCGCTGAGTGTGGCGCGGTGATGCCGGTCTGTAACCGCTAAGTGCCCAGCTTCATGGAGTAAATCTCCTTCATGGGCTAAGCGCTTTTTATCAATCACTAATATCCCTTGATGAATATTGATACCCGGAAGAAAGCTTTCTTCAGCCACTGGCGCAAGGCGATAAGGCAGCTCGATATCATCAAAGAACTGCAAAATAGCAGGCAAGTGAGTGTGCACCATGATCACCTCGTCAACTGTTGTGATGCTTGCAGCTTACAGCGGCGACACTCACGCGTGCTATTACAGGCCATTACCCGGCTTTTGAGCTTAATGCCGCGTAGAGAGTGTCTAAATGTTTCACTAAGTCGAGACCTAAATCGGTTAAATAACCCCCATCGGGACTATCGGTGATGCCTTTATCGAACAATCGCTGCGCGGCATCACGCAACGTTGCATCAGCATCACTGTGTACCTTTATGCCCTGCATGTGGCTAGCACGTGGAAACTTTGCCAACAGCTCCATTTCATCAATCATGGTTTTATTTATGCGCACGGTGATTCCTTATAATTGTTGTTGCTATCACTTTAATGCTAGTTGAAGATCAAATTTATGCTGCTTTTTTAAAGTACTTTATTTCTTGCTAAGTAGATGAAAGTAAATGCTTTACAAGGGCAACTAATGCGCCCATATTAAGGCCATAAAAGCCAAGATGGCGGAGGAACAATGGTGCTTGCAATAACAGCGATTGTAGCTGGTTTTATACTACTGGTTTACAGTGCTGGACGCTTTGTAGACGGCGCTGCGGCCACTGCGGCACACGCGGGGTTACCCACTATTTTGATCGGTATGCTTATTGTCGGGTTTGGCACATCCGCACCGGAAATGGTTGTCTCGGCGATGGCTGCGAGTGATGGCAACCCGGCGCTAGCACTAGGCAACGCTCTTGGCTCAAACATTGTCAATATTGGCCTAATTTTAGGGGTCACTGCACTGATTGCTCCCATCACAGTGCACTCGAATATTGTTCGCAAAGAGCTACCACTGCTTTTAGCTGTGGTGTTGCTGTGTGGCTATTTGCTCTACGATGGTCAATTGACCACATTCGACGCCACCTTGCTGCTTGGTGGCTTTGTTAGCGTGGTGGCATGGTCAATATATTCAGGCCTGCGCCACCACAACGACCCACTAGCAAGCGACACCGAGCAGGGTGTCACCAGCCAAACCATGGGGCTAAAGAGCGCACTGTTTTGGTTAGTTTGTGGCTTAGTGGTTCTAGTGCTAAGTTCACGCATATTAGTGTGGGGTGCGGTGCAAGTCGCCTCGGCATTGGGAGTCAGTGATTTAGTCATTGGCCTTACCATAGTCGCTTTGGGCACTTCACTACCAGAGTTAGCTGCGTCTATTATTGCGGCGAAAAAAGGCGAGCATGATATTGCCATTGGCAACGTGGTGGGCTCGAACATGTTTAATATTCTTGCCGTTATTGGTATTGCTGGAGCGATTGAACCCTTCGGCCTTGGCGCAGATATTTTTTATCGTGATTGGGGAGTGATGCTGGTGTTAACGCTTGCTTTGCTGATCATGGCCTATGGCATCGGCCGTCAAGGCCGTATCAACCGGGCAGAAGGTGGGCTATTGCTCAGCGGTTATCTCGCCTACAACGGCTACTTGCTGTGGACCTTAGTGTAAATCGCGAATGCGAGCAAACCCACTCTCTAATCATTGAACACCTTAGTTAAGGACAACCTATGCAATATAAGAAAACATATTATGCAATTAAGGCACTCGCTGTTTTATCTTTTGCTGCCATTGCTTTTACATATTGGGGAGCCGGTCTGGCTCTGTTATTGCTGCTATCGCCGTATGCTATCTTGTATTTTTTGGCCAACAGTCACAGCTATCGCAATACAAAATTAGCCGTGATGCGAGCCACGCCGGCGATATTCAGCTTTTTCATCATGCTGGGCTTAGTGTTTGGGATTCAATCAGACCCACAGTCAGGTATCGGCGTTATGCTAGGCGTAACGGCGCAATTGGCCTCCATTAGCCTCGCCGAGTTAATCATCCTGTTTTTCTTGCGAACTCCAGAATATGCACCTTAAATCTGTACCATAAACGCATAACAATTATCCTTTGATAAAGTGTGCACTGCAATCAAGTACTGACCTGATGATGCAGGTGCTACACGCCGGTGCCTCTACCCACCATAGTCGGCAGATGCTCACTGGCTTTGACGTCGCCCTAGGTAACTAGGGCAATGACTGCTAACTCTGTGGGCACGCAGGGTGTTCTAAAAGCACTTGCGTGACAATTTGTCCAAACAGCGCTTGCTGTTGCTGATCTAGCTCAAGCGCCGGATTATAGGGAATCGCGTCCGCCAATTCGCCAGTAATGATCTCATAGAAGGTCATTGCGGTGAGCACCTTCCCTGCATAGGATGCATGATTACCATCTGCATGATGTAGCTCAACCGTTGGCATAACCTCTAATACACGGTTCCAAACCAAGCCTACGGGCGCGACACAGCTAAGCTCTTGTTGGCTAATTGATTGATGTAAATTGTATACCCGCTCTGCCTCAGAGGGGTCACCACGTTGTGGGTGCTCTGGAAATAATATCGGTGTGATGTTGTTTGATTTAGCCTTTGCAATTAAACGCTCAGTTGCGTGCGTTGGATAGTCGGTTGCGCCGGACTGAGAGTACTTTTGCCCTTGAAATATGGCGTGGCTCCAAGTGTTTTTTTCTAATTGCTCTACGTTTGCAGTAACCGCAGCAATTTCATCTAAAAACCGCCCACTGATTGTTACCGTTTCAATCGTCTTATTTGGAAGTTGGTCACTGATCAGTGTTTCAATGATTGAACCTAATTGTGAGCTATGACTGTTACCATAAATAACCAACCGATAGTCAGCAACCGCACTATTATCAACGATGTTACCTGTCGGTGTTGGTGTCAGTTGCTTTGGCTCATCATTTTTTGTGCCAGAGCCACAGGCTGTTAGGTTAAGCCCAATGAAGGCTATGAAGGAAATAGCTAAAGGTTTTATCGACATGATCACCTCCCTGTTGCATTGCGCAAAAGCGCATAGACGATAGATATATGATTCTTTTCGAAAATACACACATTAGTAGGCAACTGCAATAGTAAAACAGCACAAATAATATGCAGCACCAGATAAAAGAATCAAAGGTTCACTATGATAATTAAGCGTAGCAAAACCTAATATTGGCAATAACTTATATTATTTGATATTAATAAATCAGCGACCAAAGCAAGCTTATCATCATCTTAGTCAGTGGAGGTTTTGTGCACAGTTTTGAAAGCCACGGAGGTCATATGTCTCAACGGGAAAAGGTTGCAACATGGTTAATGCTAGTGATTTCATTCGCTGTATTTATTGCTGCAACATATATAATTGGTTCGCTTATTGGCAGTCTATTTATCACCGCAACGGTTGAGCTATCAATTCTGCAAATCGGCATTATTTGTGGAGGGATCACAGCAATATCAGTATTTATACGTTGCGTGAAAAAGTTAAAAATTATGCTGAATTAGTTCGCACCTCTAGGTCATAACAAAGGTAGCTTAGAGCAAGCGACAGACGGCCACTGCCACCAAAGTCACAGTAATACACCCGTAATCGTTGAGTTTCTCCCATAGTCAGGAAAACGACCCTCTGGGTCGTTTTTGTAGTGTCCAGGTTTAGAGCTATGTCGCGTAACTTCAGCGCTGGTAAGTATTTCCTAAATTTGCTATCAATGGTCTAAGGACTAAAACGAGACAGATTGCGGTAGAAAAACGACCCAATCGCTCGATATTAAATTGTTAACAGCATGGAGTAGCATGGCCAAGTTCCTGAAAGTCATTGCATGTGTTCTTATCGTTGTGGCTGTCACAGTTTGCGCTGTGCTTTTGTGGTTTGACCGCTCACAAGATATCGATTTCGCTGTTTATCAACCCGATTCTTGGGTTACATGCAATGGAAAAATAGACAAGAATTCAGGTGAATATGATCGACTCAATAAGTGGTTGAAATTAAATAGTTCAAACTGGAAAAGCTATGTAGCAACTGCTGCTCCTGGGTATTTTTATAAATCAGAAAAAATTATGATTTACGTACAAAAGCATGGAGTAGTCGTTAATTATTACGATGGACAAAATTGGTCACAAGTGCATAAGTCTGTTGATACGAATGGAATTTATGATGTCTGCAAAAGCAGTTAACAAGTTAAATCAGCGGAAAACCACTCGCTACGCTCGCGTTTTCCGCTGTTTAAAGCGTTAGGGCGCCGAGCTACCCACAGAAATTATCGTGCTCGAAATAAAATAGGTTTGAATCGACCAGCTTTTACTAGACAAATTTTTGTTTGAATTCTTCGAGCTTTTCATAAGCCAGTGGAGGCATGTTATTCGCTTCCCCATGCTTACGTCTAGAGTTATAAAACATTTCAATGTAATCGAATACGTCAGCTCTCGCATGCTCGCGAGTTAGGTAGATTTTTCTTTTTATCCGCTCTCGCTTTAACAGTTGGAAAAAGCTCTCGGCAACAGCGTTATCGTGGCAGTTTCCTCTCCGGCTCATACTTGCCTTGAGATTGTGTGCGGTCAAAAAGTCACTCCACTCATAGCCTGTAAATTGACTCCCCTGATCTGAGTGTATTAACACCTGCTCTTTCGGCTTTCGCCGCCATACTGCCGCTAGGAGCGCCTGAGTAATAAGCTCAGACTCCATTCTAGAACTCATCGACCAGCCAACAACAGTACGAGAGTAGAGATCTAATACGACAGCAAGGTAAAGCCTGCCTTCATGAGTTCGGATGTAAGTGATGTCAGTGACCCAGGATTTATTTGGCGTAGTTACGGTAAATTTTCGGTCAAGAATATTACTAGCAACTACGGCTGGTTTACCGCTGTAATGACCTTTATGTTTTCTATAGCCTACTTGCGCTCTTATCCCTTCTAGCCTCATCAGCTTGGCTACACGGTGCTTGCTGCAAGCCTCACCTAAATCGCGAAGATCGCTCGTGACTTTTCTATAGCCGTAAACACAACCACTTTCTAACCATGAGTGTTTAATCAACCCAGTCAGTCGCTCGTCTTCTAATTGACGCTGTGATTTGGGGTTATTCATCCATGCGTAAAAGCCACTTCGCTGAATTGAGAGGGTTTTACACATTATTTTGGCTGGATAATTATTGAGCCTAGCTTTTATGAACGCGTATTTTTCTTTGACTCGCTCGCGAAAAATACGGTTGCTTCCTTTAGAATGTCGCGCTCCATTGTCACGCGTTTAAGTTCCTTTTCTAACTGCTTGATTCGGTCTGTTTGGTCTCGCGATTGCTTATGCTCCTCATTATCTGGACCGTGAGATTTTATCCAGTTATAGAGAGAGCTGCTGGTCACTCCAAGCCTTTCGGAAACACTAGCCACTGAATAACCGTATTCCGTAACTTGTTTAACTGCTTGTATTTTAAATTCTTCAGTAAATCGCTGGGACATCATTTCTCCTTAGTACACATAATTATAAAGCAATTAGGTGTCTAGAGAGGGCTGGTCGATTCATTAAGCTGATTGAATCAAGTTTATACAACTGTACATTTTTACTTTGCACAGGAATTAGATTTTACTAGTCAATCGAAAAACTGATTGATACCATCATACCTAATGAAAAAAAGTAGGTTGCTTGATGGCATTCAATCGATGGCATCCTAGTTTTAAATGATTAGGGCTTGTCCCAGATGGATTGAGAGGCTGACAGTGCAAGACAACACTGGACTTGAAGAGCTTAGTCAAGCACAGAGAGAACGACTCGCTCATATTGATTTCACTTTGTTATTTAAAGGTGAAGCTGGGCGTAGTTATTTGACTGAGCGCTTTAGCGTAGCGCCGTCTGTGGCAACACAAGACTTTGCGCGGTACAAAGAGTTGGCTCCTAACAACGTTATGTATAACGAAAAGCGCAGAGTGCACTTGAAGACGAGTGCATTCCAGCCGTTGTTTGATTATGACGTTGTTCGAACGCTTGCGACGATAAGCCAAGGGTTCGGTGATGGCTTTCTTGGCAAGGTTAGGCCTCCTATGGCTTGTGAAGCACCATTTCATCTCAATAAGCCGAAATTGGAAGTGGTAGCGGCTATTAGTGAAGCCATACATAAGCGCGCTGTTATTAATATTGAGTACACATCATTGTCGAGTGGTCATGGGAGCAGGCAAATAGTTCCTCATACCTTGATTGACAATGGCTTGAGATGGCATGTCCGAGCATTCGATAGAAAGCATAGAGAATTTAGGGATTTTGTTTTAACCAGAATAAGTGAAGTTGAGTTGTTAGAGGGTGAGGTTAACGACGAAGTTGAGACTCTTCAGTGGGATAAGCAATGGAACCGAATCGTTGAACTAGAGCTGATACCTCATCCAAAACTAGCACATCCAGAAGCTGTATCGATGGATTACGCAATGGAAAACAATAGGTTGCGTGTAGAGATAAGAGCTGCGTTCGCTGGATATTTACTGCGTTTATGGAATATCGATTGTTCAAAGAATAGTGAGAGCAATGGGCGAGAGTTCCATTTAGCACTTAAAAATCCAGAAGCACTATACGGCGTTGACAATGCTGCACTCGCTCCTGGATATAGCGAATCGTGAGATGAATTTATGAATATAAAAGAATATTTAGGCGATCTTATCGGAGGCAGTTTATTGATAACTGAATCTAGAATAATCGCAGAATCGCTACTGAAAAAACTTCCAGAAGATGAGTGGAAGTCGTTGATCGTTGAGCAAAATGTTCTTCAGAAAAAATCCGGTCAGACGGCTATTCGTTATGCCAGAACAATCCGTTGGCGTATTGAAGGCCTGGGTGATGAGTTTATGACTGATCTTTTAGCCGCGAGTGAACGCGCCTATGTCCAAATGCTGATGATGTCATTACTCATTCATTCTCCGGTTGTCGCTGATTTTATGAGACTTACCTTAGCCGAGGCTCGTCGCACCTATAAACCCTCTTTAACCGCTGATGCATGGTCTGAGTTTTATGACACGAGAGTGGGGGCATATGCCGAACTTGGCGGTTTTTCTGACTCAACTGTCAAAAAAATGGGTAACAACGCAATTAAGGCATTGGTTGATAGTGGCTACCTGAGCGATAGCAGGACAAAGAAAATACAACCTGTTTACCTAATGCCAGAAGTTAAAGACTGGTTAGTTCGTCTGAGCCGGGAAGATTTGATTGATGTAATGGAGTGCACAATATGAAGGCTCTTCAGACCCGGCTTGATCTGATATTGGAACGAATTGAAAGCCCTAAGTTTTTGAAAAACGATGGCTTGGGCAATGAAATTGGATTTTGGGTATTTGACTACCCAGCCAAGTATGAACTGCTTGTACGAGAGTACCTTAAGCACGTTGACGAAAAACTCAACAAGCGTGGTTACCGTTTTGTCCATCTCAATATTTTTGAAGTCTTGATAGATATGCTTGAGGAGCGAGGTCTTTTTGACCGAGCTTGCCAGCGTGAATTGCAAGTCGGTGTTGATGGCCTTCGAAAAACACTAGCCGGGCCTCTGAGCCAAGAGAAAGTGGCAAGGTATATCGCGGACAAATATAAGCCATCAGAACTTGAGTTTGTGTTGCTGTCAGGCTTAGGCAGTGCGTGGCCTCTTGTCCGAGGACATGAGTTACTTAGTGCTCTGCAAGACGTTATGGGTAGCACGCCATTAGTGCTTTTCTATCCGGGTGAATATAGCGGAAGGGATTTGCATCCTTTCGGCATGATCGAATCTAAAAACTACTATCGCGCCTTCAAGCTTGTGCCTGAAGACGGTAAAAAACCTTTAGTTGAAAATAAGAAGTAGAGCAGGGAGCCTCCCGAATGAAAATTGAACAGATTTTTTCCAAGAAGTTGACGCGTGATATTAACGGCGTTGTTAAAGCGGAACAGAAAGACAATGACAGTGTGTATGTCGAACTTGATGAGTATGTTGTTACCCGAGAGCTAGATCGACATTTTCGCGCTTTCTTTGAGGCTTACGTTCCATCTGTGACGCAAAGCGGCGCATCAATGTCAGGCAAAATTGGTGTGTGGATTTCTGGCTTCTTTGGTTCGGGTAAGTCTCACTTCCTGAAAATTTTGTCTTACCTCCTCGAAAATAAATCTGTCGAAAAGGATGGACAAGGCCGCCAAGCATTTGAGTTTTTTAAAGACAAAATCAACGATGCCATGCTGTTGGCCGATATCCAAAACGCTGTTACCAAAGATACAGACGTTATTCTTTTTAACATCGATTCACGTGCCAATACGGATGACCGAGAAAATGCCATTCTTAAGGTCTTCCTCAAAGTCTTTAATGAGCGTGTAGGATACTGCGCTGATTTTCCTCATATTGCGCACTTAGAACGCGAGCTTGATAAGCGTAATCAATACATGTCTTTCAAGGACAAATTTGCTGAGTTGACCCAATCAACTTGGGAAAAAGAGCGTGACGCCTATGACTTCTATCGAGACGAACTTTCAGAAGCACTTGCTCATGCCAGTGAGCAATCATTAGAGTCAGCCAAAGCGTGGGTTGAGCAGGTTGAAAACAATTTCCCGCTAGATATCCGAAACTTCTGTAAGTGGGTTAATGAATACTTAGATCGAACAGGGGATCGTAACCTTCTTTTCTTAGTTGATGAAGTCGGTCAGTTTATCGGTAAGAACACACAAATGATGTTGAAGCTTCAGACCATTACTGAAGATCTTGGCACATATTGTGGTGGCAGAGCTTGGGTCGTTGTTACCTCTCAAGCAGACATTGATGCTGCCATTGGTGGTATGGATAAGCGCGATGGCGAGGACTTCTCTAAAATTCAAGGGCGTTTTAGTACCCGCTTACAGCTGTCGAGCTCGAATACCTCGGAAGTTATTCAAAAGCGTTTGTTGTCCAAAACAGAAGAAGCTCGTACACACCTCATCGATGTCTTTGCTGAAAAGGGCGACATTCTTCGTAACCAGCTGACATTTGATAAAACGACAACCGCTTCTCTAAAGGGCTACACCGACGCTCCGTCTTTCGTGGACAACTATCCGTTTGTGCCTTACCACTACACGCTGGTTCAAAAAGTGTTTGAGTCAATTCGAACAAAAGGCGCGACGGGTAAGCACTTAGCCATGGGTGAGCGTTCATTACTTGATGCTTTCCAATCAGCTGCAAAACAGATGAAGGACGCTGGCCTTGATGTGTTAATCCCGTTTTACAGTTTCTATGCACCGATTGAAAGCTTTTTGGAGCCAGCGGTTAAGCGAACGATTGACCAAGCCTGTGAGTTGGATTCCTTAACGGATTTTGATGGCAAGATCCTAAAAACGCTTTTCTTGATCCGTTATGTGGACGTTGTCAAAAGCACACTAGACAACCTTGTAACGCTGTCAATTGATCGAATCGATGCAGATAAAATTGCGCTGCGTAAACAAATTGAAGAGAGCTTGAATCGTCTTGAACGCCAATTGCTGATTGCGCGTAATGGTGATGAGTTTATCTTCCTGACCAACGAAGAAAAAGAGATCGAAAACGAGATTCGCCACACTGACGTTGAAATGTCAGAGGTCTCTAACAAGCTTTCAGCAATCGTATTTGACGGTATTTTGAAAGGTAATCGTGCCTATCGTTACCCGATTAATAAGCAAGACTTTGCGGTGAGCCGTTTTTGCAATGGTCATCCAAAAGATGGTACCACGCTGGAAGACCTAGTCATTAAAGTCATTTCACCTTTGGATTCGCACTTTGAAAATTACTCCCACGATCAAGCGTGCATCAATCATACGCTGGAGGCTGATGGGTGCGTGCTCGTCAAGCTGGGCGAACATAAGCGTCTTTGGGATGACCTGACAACCTTTATTAAAACTGACCGATTCTTAAAACAAAATTCAGGACAGCGACCAGAGCAAGAACACCTTCTCCGCGAAAAGCAGATGGAAAATATTGAGCGTGAAAAACGCTTAAGAACGGATTTTGAAGCTTTGTTTGCAGAGGCTGACGTTTACGCTATCGGCACAAAACTACCGAAGAAATCAGCAACGCCAAGTGCCATCGTCGAAGAAGCATACAAATACGTTATCGAAAACACCTTCGCTAAATTGAACATGCTCAAGGCGACACCTGGTGAAGTTTTGCGTGAACTAAAGGCCGTACTTGTTGCTGATGATATTGCTCAGATTGGATTGGATCTTCAAGCGGATGAATGTAACCCAGAAGCTACGCGTGAGGTTGAGCAGTACGTAACGCTGAAAGTCGAGCGTAATGAGCCTGTGTATTTACGTGACATCGTTGCCCGTTTCGGCAAGCGCCCGTATGGCTGGCCAGACAATGAAATCTTATTGCTCACTGCTAGGCTGGGCTTGGCTGGAAAGGTATCTTTTAGTACCCAGGGCACAGATCTGGCGTTGAAAAAAGCTTACGAGCCGTTTACCAGTGTGCGTAAACGCGGTGAGATCCGTGTACATAAGATCAGGCAACATGACGAGCGCCAAATTAATAAGGCGGCTGTTTTAGTTAAAGAACTCTTTTCACTGACTTATACAGGTGGTGGCGAGGCAGAGATCGCCAACAATGTTAATGGCGGTCTAGATAAATGGCTAAAGAGCTTAAGATCCTTTCGCGACATGTCTAAAAATGGTCATTTCCCAGGTAAATCTCAAATTGACGATGGTCTTGCATTGGTCGCGGGTATTCTTGAGCAAACTTCAAGCTTCGCCCTTATCGCCCGATTCTTAGAAGACGCTGATGCCCTTGAAGAGTTTGCTGAGGACTTTGAGGATCTTGATGACTTCTACAATAGCCAATTTCAAACTTGGCAAGCCCTTGCTGGCGCATTAAACGAGAAGTTTAAGGCCAACAGACCTGCGTTAGAAAAAGACAGTGAAGCATTAAAAGCGCTCACTGAATTAGAACGCATTTACAATATGCCCTCACCGTATGAGCAGCTGCGCCACATTAATCCGCTTATCGAGCAGGTGGCAAAAGTTAACTCAACATTGGTTGAAGAAAAACGCACTCATGCCTTAGAGCGTGTAAATCTGCGCATCGGACGTGTAAAGGAAGCGCTAGCTGAAGCTCATGCACCGTCTGAACTACAGAACCAAGCACTGCGCCCGTTACAAATGTGCAGACAGCGCATTGAAGTAACCTCTTCAATACCACAAATTATCAGTGAGCAAACTGAAGTGGAAGGTTACGAAGACGAAGCCTATGAGTTGCTGAATGGCTTTATCGAAAAGCAACGCAAAAAAGCTGAAGCTGAGCAAAGACGTCGTGAACTCGAACAGAAGAAACGCGAAGAAGAAGCAGCGAAAGCCGGTAAAGCAGCTCCAGCACCTGAGCCAGCCCCTGAACCAGTGCAGCCGCAGCCGATTGCAAAACGTACCGTAACGATTAACCCAACCGATGCCATAGCTAAGTCAGTAACAACAGGATTCATTGAAAGTGAAGCCGAAGTTGATGCCTATCTTGCCGCTTTGAAAGAGCAGCTGATTGCTGCTGTCAAAGCTGGTGACCGCGTACGAATTAAGTAAGGGGCTTATTATGATCAAAAGAATAAGCGTTAGCGCATTCAAATCGTTAGTTGATTTTGAGTTAAACCTTGACTCGAAGTTTAACTGCATCATTGGTTTAAACGGTGCAGGGAAAAGTTCGGTTTTACAATTATTTAGCTATGTATCTGCACTTATTGAAGGAAAAATTGACGGTTGGTTAAGTGAAAGAGGTTGGGAAGAAAAAGATGTGGCTTCTCATTTCTTCCCCACACGAGAAACGTTTGATCTTGTACTCGATATTGAGCTTTCAGATAAGCAATTGCGTTGGGAAGCAACTTACAACTGGAAAAGAGGCCTGTGTACAAGTGAGACTTTAACTGATTTAGCCAACGGTCAGCAGCTGTTACGTCTATATCAGGGAAGACTCAAAACTAAGCGTCACAGTTTACCGGACCTAATTTTCAAATATTCAGGTTCAATATTGTCTGCTTTGGATGATTCGGCTTTACCACAAGAAGCCGTCATTTTTCGAAATTTTATGACTAATGTTGATAGTCATGACCTTTTATCGCCTAAGGTCATGCGTTCAGGTCGTTTTGCTTCAGCAGGAAAAATAGGTAGTGCAGGTGAGTACTTGATTAGTTATATCCACAATTTGGAAAAGAGTGCGCAAGATACTTTGCGAACAAACTTGTATGGTTATTTTCCTCAGGTTGTGAATATTGATACTAAAACTGAGTTGGATGGCACATTAAGCCTTTTGCTAACAGAGCGGTTTTATAATGAGGATGGCTCTCACACCGATGTTGTAACTAATGCCAAGCATATCAACGATGGCATGTTGCGTATTTTAATTATACTGGCGAGTCAAAGAACTAGTTCGAAATTCCAGCAATTTGATGAAGTTGAGAATGGTGTGAACTCTGAAATAACCGAAAAACTGGTCGAGGCATTCATAAACTCACCTCAACAGGTGTTGATTACAACGCACAGTCCAATGGTATTGAATTATATAGAAGATGATTTAGCGAAGAGTTCTATAACACTTGTTTATAGAAATAAACAAGGACATACCAAAGCAACCAAATTGTTTGCGTTACCATCTCTGACTAAGAAACTTAATTCGCTGGCTCCTGGCGATGCTATGCTTGACGTGTACCTAAAAGATGCCGCCGATGAAGCCGAGCTTCTGGCAAATTCGTCAGCGTTGAGTCGATAAGAGCACCATGATTACAAGCATTTTGGTTACAGGTGAAGGTAGCTCGGATATGGGTGGTTCAAATAATGGGCAATCAATATCAACAGATGAGTTTTACAATCTTGGTCCTATGGCATTGTTAGCGGTTCGCCTATTGCAGAAAATTATCCCTGATTGGAATGAAGATAATATCGATTTTCAATCACCAACTGATTGGATTACCTGTATTTCTGGTAATGAGTTGGCACGTCAGGCAAAGAATGTTCGCAAACATCGACCAAGTAAAAAGTTAAAAAAAGGCTTCGTCGAGCATGCAAATAGAGCCACAACAATGGCTGGCTATGCAAAAGACAATGGACACCAGTTGGCTCTCTATTTTCATGATACTGATAAGTGTGATTTTGATGATTTACATCAATCTATCATGCTCGGCTTTAATGGAATTGAAGGCGTGTATGGAATACCGATGATACCCAAACCAACCTCAGAAGCTTGGTTGATATGTGGTCAAAAGCAGGATCCATATGCTCATTGCACAGCTTTAGAAACCGAACTGTCAGGGAATGATGCTGCATCAGATGAAAATGCCCCTAAGAAAGTTTTAGCTCGATTGTTAGGGCAAGAAGCGACAACAGAACAGCAATATGAAATGGTAACGGGGATAGATATCACACGCATAGACATGCCTAGTTACAACCAGTTCAAAACAGATTTGACCACAGCCATCGAAGGTGTTTGTGGTCACGGAACAGCGAGAACATTATGAATACTGCAAAGCTTAAAACATATGCGCCTCAAGCAAGACGTGAGTTTATCACCGCTGTTTCAAAACAACTAAATCAGCTGGGTATATACAGCGACAAACAGATATCAGAGGTGAAACAAGAAGGTTCAGTATTACTTATTGAAGGTAAAACCTTTGAGCCTAGCGTAAAAACGGCCAGAGAGCGATTGGTCAAAAAGGTTCAGGCAATGGGCTATAACCAGCTCGTGGAACAAGTAGCTTATACCTGGTTCAACCGTCTGTGTGCTATTCGCTATATGGAAATCCATGACTATCTAGGCCATGGTTTTCGTGTTTTGTCGCACCCTGACAACCCTAAAGGTTTTGAAATTATCGACCATGCGCAAGACGCTGCGGATGAACTCGGGTTAGATAGATCTCGCATTATCGAACTCAAGCTTGCGGGCAACAAAGATGAAGAGCTGTATCGTGAGCTGTTGTTAGGCCAGTGCCATAAGCTTCATGAAGCTATGCCTTTTTTATTCGACGCTTTGGACGATGAAACAGAACTTCTGCTACCAGACAACCTAACGCGTACCGACTCAATTCTGCGTGGATTGGTAGACGGCATCCCTGAAGAGGACTGGCAACAGGTAGAAGTTATTGGTTGGCTTTACCAATTCTACATCTCTGAAAAGAAAGATCAGGTAATAGGTAAGGTGGTCAAAAGTGAAGACATCCCTGCCGCTACCCAGCTATTTACACCCAATTGGATTGTGAAGTACCTGGTACAAAACTCAGTCGGTCGTCAATGGCTGCAAACCTACCCAGATTCTGCCATTAAGTTGCAGATGGAATACTACATTGAGCCCGCTGAACAATCTGACGAAGTTAACCAACGGCTAAAGGCTATTACGCCAGAATCTATCGAGCCTGAAACCATCAAAGTACTTGACCCAGCTTGTGGCTCGGGCCACATACTGATTGAAGCTTACAACGTACTAAAAGCCATCTACGAAGAACGTGGCTTCCGCTCTCGTGATATTCCTAAGATGATTTTGGAGAACAACCTCTACGGCCTGGACATAGATGATCGTGCAGCACAGCTATCTGGCTTTGCGCTGATGATGATGGCGAGAGATGACGATAAGCGTATTTTTGCCCGTAACGTGCGACTCAATGTACTGTCATTACAGGAAAGTAACCATATCGACCTGCCGACCTTGTGGAAAGCACTCAATCTATCGGGAAGTTGGCAAAGCGGCACATCACAAGGCTTGTTCTCGGATGATGAGCAAGATTTAAGCTCGTTCAATGCAGACGACTGCATGGATGCAGGAGGTAGAGCGACGCAGGATGCCAAAGCCGACAATCGCTACCAACTGCTGAAGCGAACATTGGCAAGATTTACTCAAGCCAAGACCTTTGGTTCTTTGATTGATGTACCAAGCGATGAGCATGAGCAGCTAAAAGAGCTACTGAGCACGCTTGTCGAGCTTCAAGAGTCAGGTGACTCAATGCAAAAGTCTGCGGCGAAGCAATTGATTGAATTTGTGCATCAGGCATTGATTTTATCGACTCGTTACGATGCGGTGATTGCTAATCCGCCTTATATGGGAAGTAAATACCAAACGGCTGAAGTTAAGAAATTTTTAAAAGATAACTTTAAGGGGTATGAAAAGGATTTATTTTCAGCCTATATAATCCGAAATTTACAACTTGCTAAAGAACATGGTCAACTTGGTTTCATGACTCCGTTTGTATGGATGTTTCTTTCAACTTACGAGCAGTTAAGAAGGAAGTTGATTGATGATGAAATCATCTCAACTCTTATACAACTTGAGTATTCAGGCTTTGATGGAGCAACAGTTCCAATTTGTACTTTTACCCTAACCAAGGGGCATGTGCCTGAATATTTGGGGTCTTATATAAAGCTTTCTGATTTTCGTGGTGCAGCCAATCAAGGCCCGAAAACGCTTGAAGCAATTGCAAACACTGGTTGCGGTTGGTTTTATAAAGCAAAGCCGGATAATTTCAATAAAATCCCCGGTAGTCCAATTGCTTATTGGGTCAGCAAAGCAGTTGTGAATATTTATGAAGAAAGCCCTAAAGCAGGAGAAATATCACAAGCCGCCGTAGGACTTCAAACGGGCGATAATGATCAATTTATGCGATTTTGGTACGAAATTGATTATTCAAAATTTTCTGATAAATTCAAGAATACAGATGAGACGATTGGCAGTGAAAAAAAATGGGTTCCATATAATAAAGGTGGATCTTATAGAAAGTGGTATGGAAATAGAGAATATGTTGTAAATTGGCAAAATGACGGTAAAGAGATAAGGAGCTTTAAAGATCATAATGGAAAACTAAGATCTCGGCCGCAAAACACGCAGTTTTATTTTAGAGAGGGTATAACCTGGTCAGAAATAACCTCTTCCTGGAAATCTTTTAGATATAATGAAGCTGGCTCTATATCTGATGTAAAAGGGCAATCTGCATATTTTTGCTCAAAGAGTGAGCTCGTATCAACTCTTTGCTGGTTAAACTCCAATGTGGTTGAATTATTGACAAAAATTCAGAATCCTACTCTTAGTTTTCAATCAGGAGATTATAAGAACCTCCCATTGCCAGCACTAGATGATGAAATTATTCCGCTAGGTGAAAAAGCTATATCGCTAGCTCAAAAAGATTGGGACTCGTTCGAGACTTCGGAGCGGTTTGGAAAATCCCCTTTGTTATCAGATTCTTTTAGAATAAAGGAGTCTTATTATAAGTATTTTAATCACTCGAAAGGGGAAACTGATCAGCTTCGAGAACTGGAAGAGAAAATTAATAGTTACCTAGTTATTAAGTTGAAACTCGATGAAGATATTAAGAGTAGTGTTTTAGAGGAGCAAGTTACACTAAAAGCTAATCCGATATATCGATATGGTGCCATTGAAAACGCAAGTGTCAAGTTTAAATCTGAGACAATCTGTGAGTTATTAAGTTACTCTATCGGATGCATGATAGGACGCTATTCTGTTGATCGAGAAGGTTTAGTCTATGCCCATTCAGGCAATGATGGCTTCGATAAACTGGTTGCCGAAGGAGCTTACAAATCTTACCCTGCCGATGATGACGGTATCATTCCGTTAACCGACCAAGAATGGTTCAAAGACGACGCAACCAATCGTTTCCGTGAGTTTGTTCAAGTTGTTTGGGGTGAAGAGCACCTGCAAGAAAATCTCGATTTTGTTGCCGAATCACTATGCCTAAACGCCATTAAACCACTCTCTAAAAAAGGGCACTCTGAATCAGCGCTGGAAACGATACGCCGTTATTTATCGACTCAGTTCTATAAAGACCACCTGAAGACTTATAAAAAACGTCCTATTTATTGGCTATTTAGTTCTGGTAAGCAGAAGGCCTTTGAGTGCCTTGTGTATTTGCATCGCTACAACGAGGGCACGCTTTCTCGTATGCGTACCGAGTATGTCACCCCGTTACTCGGCAAATACGATGCTTATGCTGAGCAGCTTGAAAAGCAGATTGAAACGGCTGACTCGACCAGTGAAGCAAACCGCTTCAAGAAAGAGCTGGATGCGTTAATCAAGAAACAGGTCGAGCTACGAGAGTTTGATGACAAGCTAAAACACTACGCCGATATGCGTATTTCACTGGATCTCGATGATGGCGTGAAAGTGAATTACGGCAAGTTTGGTGATCTGTTGGCTGAGGTTAAAGCCGTTACCGGTAAAAAGCCGGAGGTGAACTAATGCAGATCAGTGAACTGGCGCAAGGCGTCGCTGCCAAATTCGAACAAAGCCGCATTGTATTTTGGTACGACCCAGAGCAAAGCTTTACTGAAGAGCTCGAGCATTTAGCTAACGCTCTATCTATTGCAAAAAAAGAAGGGCTTGCAAAAGAATCAGGTGATAAAGCGGCAGATATAACTGCTAGGGTACTGCCAAAGAATTTGACCATCCTCAATATGAGCAATGAGTCCGTATTAGCAGTGAAAAAGCGCATTGAAGTAGATGAGCGTGAAGCTAAATTCCTTATCTATTTCCCTAGCGCTGAGCCAGAGCCTGATCGTGATTGGTTGCTAGACGTGCGTTTGTATAGCGAGCAGTTTTTTGCTGATCACAGCTCAATGCTGCTTAATGAGCTGGGTATTCCGAAAATGGCGCTTCGCACGCACATTCGTAAGCGCCAGAGCTTTTTTGCCAATAAACAGCGCATAGCCGGTTTAAAAAAGTGGGTGACTGAGAACGAAGACGAACTGTCGTTAGACAGGAAGATGATGGCAGTGGTTGTAAAAGCTGATTCTGCGTCTTTGTCGGACATTTTGCTTGGATTACTGCGCGCTTATTCTACGGCGCTAAACGCGCCCGCCACAGGCGCTGACGGCTTATATGAAGATGAAAGCCTTGGCCAGCCCGATGCCTTTAAACAAGTGTGGAGCCAGCTAAGTAAGTATGATCTTGAGACCTCACTCTGGACATATTTGAGTGAGGGTTTTGGCTATACAGTCGAAGAGCCAACCTTCTCTGACTTCGTGTTGAAATTGTTCTGTACTGAATTCTGGAGCCAAATTGAAGGCGTTGAACGCGATTGGTTGCTTAACAATGTTCTAAAAAGCGCATCAGGTCGGGCGACAGCCTTGGCATTTATGGTGAGCTGGCGCGACAGTCGCTCCTTCGCCGCTTACTACGAAAGCATCTCTAAGGTGCTTAGCCAACAGCTGGAAATTTCGACTCGTGCTGGCCAGTACCATCCGGTTGAGCTTATCGAATGCGAAACGTTCGAAGCTGTGGAACAGGCCATAATCCGTGGTTTAGTTCGTGATTTGCTCGATAGCAGTAAAGCGCTAGACCGGGTTCAGTTTGATACGGTCTTATCAAGACGTCTTGCTAGCCACTGGACATTGTCACGCAAAGAATACTTCGCAATTTATGAAGCTATCCGCAACGCTGAAGAGTTAATGAACTTGCGAAATCGCTATGTGGACGGGTTCCACTTTGATAACGCGAAAGCAATGTACGACGCCTATACCACAGACATTTATCGTTTTGACCAGGCTTACCGTTTGTTCAATGAACATGTGCACTCTGTATTGAGTAAAGGTGCAGACATACTGCGTCAGCTCGACGACGAAGTCGAAAGCATTTATACCAACTGGTACTTATATGAGCTTGGCCTTGCCTGGGATCGTCATTTGGCCAATGAGAAATTACTTGAGAAGTGGCAGATTTCTGGCGTACCGCACCAGTATGACTTCTATGAAAAAGAAGTTCGCACACGACTGAGTCTGAAACAGACAAAACGAGTGTTTGTGATCATCTCTGATGCCCTGCGTTTTGAAATTGCGAATGAGCTTGGCGCTATCATTAACAACGAGAAGCGATTTAAAGCTGAGGTGTCTACGCAGTTGGGTGTTTTGCCGAGTTATACCCAACTTGGGATGGCGGCATTATTGCCTCATAAGGCGCTCAGTTACCAGCCGCTTTCTACCTCTGGCGCAAGCGGAGGCACGGCTGTTTATGTGGATGGTATTTCTTCACAGGGTTTAGACAACCGCAACACCATCCTAAAAAAAGTAGGTGGTATGGCGGTGAGCTCTAAGGAGCTGATGAGCTGGAGTAACCAGGAGGGGCGTGACAAGGTTCGAGACGTAGAAGTAGTTTATATCTATCACGATACCATTGATGCGATTGGTGATAAGGCTGCAACTGAAGAGAAAACTTTTGAAGCCTGTCGTAGTGCCATTGAAGAGCTAAAAGACCTTGTTGGCCGTGTCATCAACCGTCTAAACGGAAGCCGAGTTGTGATCACTGCTGACCATGGCTTCCTATTCCAACAAAAAGCACTTGTAGCGGCTGAAAAGACCAAACTTACCAGTAAGCCGAACGGAGTATTAGAAGCGAAAAAAAGGTATATCGTAGGTAAAGGTTTGCCTGATGATGAAAGTTATTGGAAAGGTTCTATTTCAAATACTGCTAATGGAATTAAAGAGCCTGAGAGTGATTATAACTTTATGGTGCCAAAGGGTAGCCAGCGCTTCCACTTCGTGGGTGGTGCTAAGTTTGTGCACGGCGGAGCGATGCTACAGGAAATATGCGTACCGGTGTTACATGTGCGCGAGCTGCAAAAAGAACAAGCAGCAAAACATGAGAAACAACCGGTAGGTGTTGTAGCAGCCACTCAGCCCATCAAACTAGTAAATAATATCGACAAGGTCAGATTTATTCAGACAGACCCTGTAGGCGAGCGTTTTGTCGCACGGTTGTTGGATGTCTATATCGTCGATGCACAAGGTAATGAAGTATCCAGTCGTGAAACGATTAACTTTGATAGCGTGAGTAAAGTTATGGATGAGCGTACTCGTGAAGCTAGGTTAAAGCTTATTGGCTCTCAGTTCGACAGGAACGCTCAATACACATTAGTTCTTGAGAATGCGGAAATGAGAACCCGATATAGCCAATACGCGGTAACCATTGATTTGGCATTCCAAGATGATTTTTTCTAAGGCGCTGGGGTGAAACATGACAACTGATTTTTCACAAGATCATAAAGACGAAAAAAGTCAGATGCAAAGCGCCGACTTAGACGCATTGCTCAATCAATATTTTAAAGGCCGTGTCGTTCGAAAAGATCTGACAAAGCAGTTGAAAGAAGGCGCTAACGTCCCTGTCTATGTGCTTGAGTATTTACTAGGCATGTATTGTGCGTCCGATGACGACGAAGTTGTAATGCAAGGCCTTGAGAATGTGAAAAAAATCTTGGCTGAGAACTATGTTCGACCAGATGAAGCGGAGAAAGTGAAGTCACTGATCCGTGAACGCGGCACGTTTAAAATCATCGACAAAGTAAGCGTTAAGCTCAATCAGAAAAAAGACGTCTATGAAGCTGCGTTGTCGAACCTGGGGATCAAGGATGCTCTTGTACCGACCAAAATTGTACAAGACAACGAAAAATTATTAACTGGCGGTATCTGGTGCATTATTACCGTGCAGTATTTCTTTGAGGAAGGTCAGAAGACATCACCTTTCTCCATTATGAGTTTAAAACCGATACAAATGCCGTCCATGAACATGGATGAGGTGTTTTCAACCAGAAGACATTTTAGTACCGATCAGTGGATGGATGTGTTGCTTCGTTCCGTGGGTATGGAGCCAACTAACTTAGAGCATCGGGTGAAATGGCATCTTATTACTCGCATGATCCCATTCGTTGAAAACAACTACAACATTTGTGAGCTCGGACCAAGAGGTACAGGTAAAAGCCATGTCTACAAAGAGTGCTCACCAAACTCATTGCTTGTCTCGGGTGGACAAACAACTGTGGCGAACTTGTTCTATAACATGAGCTCGCGCCAAGTTGGGTTGGTTGGTATGTGGGATGTTGTCGCCTTTGATGAAGTAGCGGGTATTACCTTTAAAGACAAAGACGGCGTTCAGATCATGAAAGACTATATGTCGTCGGGTTCATTTTCTCGTGGACGTGATTCAATCGAAGCGAAGGCTTCCATGGTATTCGTCGGTAATATCAATCAAAGCGTTGAGACACTGGTGAAGACCAGCCATCTGTTGGCACCTTTTCCTGATGCCATGATTGACACTGCTTTTTTTGACCGTTTCCATTCCTATATTCCTGGATGGGAAATACCGAAGATGCGTCCTGAGTTTTTCACCAATAGTTATGGATTAATCACAGACTATCTTGCTGAATACATGCGTGAAATGCGCAAACGAAGTTTTGCTGATGCTATCGATAAGTTCTTCAAACTCGGTAACAACCTTAATCAGCGTGATGTAATTGCTGTGCGAAGAACTGTTTCGGGTTTGTTAAAGCTATTACACCCTGACGCACAGTACACAAAAGATGATGTAAGAGCCTGCCTGACCTATGCGCTGGAAACTAGACGTAGAGTCAAAGAGCAATTGAAAAAGCTTGGCGGAATGGAATTTTTTGATGTGCACTTTAGCTACATCGATAACGAGTCATTAGAAGAGTTCTTCGTCAATGTACCGGAGCAAGGTGGCAGCAAGCTAATTCCTGAGGGCTTACCTCGCGCTGGTGTTGTGCACTTGGTTACTCAGGGAAGCACTGGGCAGCTTGGGTTATATCGCTATGAAACCCAGATGATGGCTGGTTCTGGTAAACATTCAGTGTCTGGCCTTGGTTCGAATACCGCAGCGAAAGAAGCTGTGCGTGTTGGCTTTGATTATTTCAAAGGTAACCTGAATAGAATCAGTGCGTCGGCGAAGTTTTCTGATCATGAGTATCACCTTCATGTTGTTGAGCTGCACAATACAGGGCCAAGTACAAAGTCATCGCTCGCTGCATTGATTGCGTTCTGTTCAATTCTGATGAACCGACCGATTCAAGAGCAGATGGTTGTTTTGGGTGAAATGACGTTAGGTGGTGTCGTCAATCCTGTTCAAGATCTTGCAGGCAGTCTTCAGTTAGCTATGGACAGTGGCGCAAAGCGTATTTTGCTCCCAATGGCCTCAGCCTCAGATATTCCAACGGTTCCTGCTGAGTTGTTCTCAAAATTCCAGATCAGCTTTTATGCAGACCCCGTCGATGCTGTGTTTAAGGCGCTTGGGGTTAATTGATTAACTAATAATAAACGTTTAAATGCTACCAGTAGTTTCGTATATTTTACTGGTAGCATACTTTTTTGTAGCGAACTTTACCCAGAGTTGCACACATTAAACTCTGTTTCGATCATTATTTAACGTGCACACGCGCCTTTTTCAATTTCTTCTTACTCCACCGTTACCGATTTGGCTAGGTTTCGGGGCTGGTCAACGTCGGTGCCTTTAATAACCGCAACGTAGTACGAAAGCAATTGTAGTGGGATGGTATAAACCACTGGTGCAATAATGTTTTCTACATGGTTTACATTGATTACCCGCATGGTCTCGTCCGATGCAAAGTGTGAGTCTTTATCGGCAAACACGTAAATGATACCGCCACGGGCACGCACTTCTTCTACATTCGATTTTAGCTTTTCGAGTAACTCGTTATTCGGCGCCACGACGATGATCGGCATATCGGCGTCAATCAAGGCTAATGGGCCATGTTTGAGCTCACCCGCAGCATAGGCTTCGGCGTGAATGTAGGATATTTCTTTGAGTTTCAACGCTCCTTCCATAGCAATAGGGTACTGCGAGCCACGGCCTAGGAATAACGAGTGGTGTTTGTCGGCGAACTCTTCCGCTAACTCCTCAATGCCCTCGGCCAAGGTCAACGCTTCTTCAAGCTTGTTGGGCAAGGTCTTAATCGCACTTACAATAGCACGTTGATTAAGGCCTTTTTCTTGGGCGATAGACGCCGTTAGCATCAACAAGCCAACCAACTGTGTGGTAAAGGCTTTTGTTGAAGCCACACCAATTTCAGCCCCTGCTTTGGTCATAAAGGCTAAATCAGACTCGCGTACCAGCGATGAGCCCGGCACGTTACAAATGGTCATCGACGCCATGTAGCCTTGCTCTTTAGCCAAACGCAAGGCAGCCAAGGTATCAGCCGTTTCACCCGATTGGGAAATCGTTACTAATAGGCTATTTTCGTGCACGAACGACTCGCGATAGCGGAATTCTGAGGCAATTTCGACATTACAGCTAACGCCGGCAAACTGCTCGAGCCAGTAACGCGCGACCATTCCCGAGTGATACGAGGTACCACAGGCAATAATTTGCACGTGTTTTACGTCTTTAAAAATTTGCGTTGCGCCCTCACCAAAGGCATCTACACTGACGCGCTCATCGTGCAAACGACCATCCAAGGTATTACGCACTGCCAATGGCTGCTCGTAAATTTCCTTCAACATGTAATGGCGGTAGTCGCCCTTGCCAGAGGCGTCTTGGGTAATATTAGATTCCACCACTTCACGCTCAACACTGTGGCCGTTGCTATCGAATATTTCCACGCTATCGCGGGTAATACGTGCCACGTCGCCCTCTTCTAGGAAGATAAAGCTGCGGGTCACAGGCAATAGTGCAAGCTGATCAGAAGCAATAAAGTTCTCGCCGAGTCCTAAGCCAATAACTAGCGGGCTTCCTGAGCGCGCAACAATCACTTCATTATCGTTGGCTTTATCAAATACCACCGTGCCATAGGCACCTTCTAGTTGTTTCACCGCTGCTTGTACAGCACTGAGCAAGGAGTTGTGCTGTTGGCGCAATTGATGGATAAGGTGCACCATAACTTCGGTATCCGTTTGCGATACAAACTCGTAGCCATCGCCTTGTAATGCTTCGCGCAAACTCGCATGGTTTTCGATAATGCCGTTATGAACCAGTGCTAATTCACTGTTAGAGACATGCGGGTGGGCATTAGCTTCGGTAACGCCACCATGGGTCGCCCAGCGAGTGTGGGCAATGCCCGTTGTGCCGGAAACATTGGCTTCATTGAGCGCACTTTCCAACGCCGCCACCTTACCCACAGCTTTAACGCAATTTAAGGTGCTTTGTTGCGATAGCGCTACGCCTGCTGAGTCGTAGCCACGGTATTCAAGGCGCTTAAGGCCCTCAATTAAAATTCGGTTCACAGGGCGTTCGGCAACGGCCCCTACTATTCCACACATAGATTCTCCATTTGCACAGTATGTGTTGTTAAAAAGCCCGATGTTGTCGGTCGGGTTATGTGTTTATACCTTGGCGCAAATTAAATGTACGCCATGCGCGCTGATCTCTTGGCGCAAGTCTGCAGCCAAGGTGTTGTCGGTGATCAGAGTGCTGACCTTGTGCCAAGGCAGTTCTAAATTTGGGATACGGCGGCCTATCTTGTCAGACTCCACCATCACCACCACTTCACGAGCCGCTTCAGCCATCACTTGGCTTAGGCCGATAAGTTCGTTGAAAGTAGTGGTTCCACGGGAAACATCGATGCCATCAGCACCGATAAATAAAGTATCGAAATCATATGAGCGCAATACCTGCTCTGCTACTTGCCCTTGAAAAGACTCTGAATGTGGGTCCCAGGTGCCACCGGTCATCAATAAGGTCGGCTCGTTCTCTAACGCCAGTAAGCGATTAGCAACATTAATGGCATTGGTCATCACCACTAGGCCTCGTTTGCTCGCCAGTTCCGGGATCAAGGCGGCGGTGGTGCGCCCGCTATCGATGATAATACGGTGATGATCTTTAATAAGCTGAGCGGCTGCCTTGGCAATCGCGCGTTTACGGGCTGAGTCTTGCGGCTCTTCACTGGCAACGATTTCATTGGGTAAGGCAATCGCGCCGCCGTATCGGCGTAGCAAGAGGCCATTTTTCTCAAGTGTTGCTAAGTCCTTTCGAATCGTAACTTCTGATGTTTGCAGCTGCTCCGCTAACGCCTCGACCGAGACTTCACCCACTTCATTAACTTGGCTAAGTATAGTATGGCGGCGTTGCTGGGTATTGCGCTTAGTCATTCAGTTACACTTAAGTTTCGGTTCGAAAGATAAGCCATTATAGTCGAAACTTTATGTCAAGCTCAATGCACAAATGGTATGCGCATAAAAATAGTCGCAAAACGCTTAATTACGGCTTAAGCACAAGCAGTTAGTGATCAACACTGATACGAGCAACGTAATAATTTCATTACTTAATTTGCGCTTGCTCTAGCCAGCGCCTAGCCTAAAACAACGGAGTGTTTAATAAAGGAAATTCAACTTGGTTAAATCCTCATCATTGTTCATATCGCTGTTTATTATTCTCACCGTTGAGTCGCTGGCACTGGGTTTGTATTACGACAACATCGGGCAAGGCTTAGTCATCAGCTTTATTATCGCTTCTTTACCCATATACCTGCTTAAAAGCGCCCCGCAAAGCAGGCTGACACATCATGTGAGTGCCGCAGCACTGATGATGTTCTCGTTTTTGCATATTCATCAAGCCTACGGCCTGATTGAAGTGCATTTTGAGATTTTTATTTTTATGGCGATTTTGGTCATTTTTAAAAACTGGCGCATTTTTATCACCGCACTTTTATTAGTCGCTGCGCATCACATCAGTTTTTACTTTATGCAAACGGGCGATGTGGGCGTTTACGTATTCGACCCACAAAGACTCGCCTTTAGTACCGTGCTTATCCACGCTGTATACGCCACAGCAGAAGCTCTCATTGCTGCTTATATCGCACATATGTTGTATCAGGAATATCAAGGTGGAAAAGCGCTGGAGTCTGCCATAGAGAAGATAGCCCGCGACCCAATGAAGCTAGACCTTTCTGTGCGTGTTGAGGCGAAAGATAGCAATGCACTGGCACAATTCAATACCCTACTCGATCAACTCAGTAGCGTTGTTGATTCGGTCCATAAAGAGCAGCAAGCGCTTATTCAAGGCGCCACCAAGGTGGCTGAGCTACAACAATTACTCACCCAAAACGCCGAGCATAAACAAACGCAAAATAACCTGATTTCTCAAGCAGGAGAGCAAGTGAGTGATGGCTTTAGCCAAGTTCAAAGCCAAAGCGAGCACGTGGCCGATCAATACTCGATGATTTCAACGCAACTGCAAGGTGCCATGAAAGAAGTCCATGAGACCGACGCACAAAGCCATGCTTTAGCGCAAATGCTCGACACCACGCAGCAGCAGTTAAAGGATTTGGAGTCTAGCTGTGCGCTTATTTCTAACCTGCTCAATGACATTAATGCCATTGCCGAGCAAACCAACCTATTAGCATTGAATGCCGCTATAGAGGCAGCCCGGGCGGGTGAACAAGGCCGGGGCTTCGCGGTGGTTGCCGATGAAGTAAGATCGCTTGCCAATACCTCAAAGCAAGCCACCGACAAAATAGCACATACGCTTAAAGAGCTGGTCGCTAACAGTGATAAATCGACCACCTCCATGGGGCACTGCATTGATAAAGTGAATATTGTCGAGCAACTGAGTTCCTCAGTTTTGGAGGCTATCTCAGCGGTGGAACAAACCATGATAGTGATTAAGGATGATTCTGATAATGTTAAAGACATTGTTTTGCAGCAAGCCAGCAATACTCAGCAAATAGCCCAGCAAAGTGTTCATGTACGCGAACTATCAGAAAAAGACAGCATCAACATCCATCAGCTTGATGAGCAGGTGGCCAATATGCTCAATGCTTTAGATAGTTTGAAGGCTCAGGTATCTCGTTTTGTCCAGCGCTAACAAACAAATATTGAAGTTGGTTATCAGCGGCCTGTGGCTGCTGTGCAGTGCAGTGGCTTTGTGGTTTGTGGCCGACAAACGGGCCACTGTATTTGATCCAAACAACATGTTGCAGCAGCCACATTGGCAACGCTCGTTACTGCCGGTATTAGCGGATATTGATAGTGAAAAGCACGGCACCACCTTGCTGTTGGTGGGCAATGAGCAATGTCGTTGCCAACGGGTCGCTGCGCCTCACCAAAATAAGGTCATAGCTGATGCTCGCCGAGCAGGAATAAAGGTTCGTCAGGTCGATGCATCATCACTGCCCACAGGCCTGCTACCTGCTGTGCCCGCAGCCATTATGTTGGCGCATGGCAGCGTGCTTTACGCTGGCCCCCTCTCTGTTGGGCTCGGATGTGCCATCGAAGATGGCATTATTGATACTGTTATAAGCAACTACGAAAATGGCTTTCACAGCTCGATGCTAGTAAGCAAGGTCTCTGGCTGCTACTGCCGTGTGTAGCAGCGCTACACCGTTGAGCCGGCTCGCTTGAGCTGACGAATTTCCATATTGCTGATGCCATCACCACAAAAATCACTGGGTCCTATTTCTTCATACGCAGACTGCATTTTCAATAATGCTTGAGTCGCGCCGAGTTCAACCAGCGCACACTCGGCTTCACGCAAAGAATTAAAGGGTTTCAATACGTCGTTGTTATCGCTCAGAATATGATAATTACCGTCGGTATCAAGGGCTCCGGCTAAATAATGATTAGCATCGGCATAACTAAGGATGATGGCGCGATATTGGCTATCGGCTAACGCGGCTTTAAGTTGATTTGCTTGCATAGGTTGCACTCCTCGGTCTATTAACTGTTAAACGCAGCAACAGCGGGAATGGATTAAAAAAAGCGCACTTTCGTGCGCTTTGAGTAGGGTTGGGTTAATTATTCATAGCGCAGCGTTAACGAAGGCCGGGTGCTAGCCGCTCTAAAGGCGAGGCTAGCCACAGTTAACCAGGTGATCATGGCTACCAAAGCGGCGGCGACAACGTAAAACCACATAGCCTGATCAATACGCTCGTTAAAGTTTGCCAGCCAATCACTCACTAACCAGTAGGTTAATGGGAAGGCAATGGCAGTACTTATGGCCACCAGCAGTAGGAACTCTTTGGCGAGTAAGTTAACAATACTTAACCTAGATGCACCGAGCACTTTGCGCACAGCCACTTCTTTTTGACGGCGTAAGGTAGAGAACGCAGCTAATCCAAAGGTACCTAGGCAGGTTAATAAGATTGCTAAAATACAGAAAATGGCAACTAAAGTGGAAACACGTTCATCGTTTTTATATAACGCACGGTAGTTATCTGCTACCAGCTCAATATCAGCATTGTGCACATTTAACTGGTCACTGACGATTTGCTGCACCTGCGTTTTTACTGCATTAAGCTGGCTCGGCTCAAAGTTAATAATCAACTTGCCCTCGTTGGCCCAGCTAAAGCCGCACACCAAAATTAATGGCGATGCCGAAGCCTCACGTGCTGAACCAATGGTAACATCATTGATCACGCCCACAATTTTGAGCACTTCCTGATTGTCTCCGGAACTGCTGTAAAGCTCTTTGCCAATGGCTTGCTCGGCACTCTTATACCCGGCCACTTTAACGAATGATTGCGATACCAGCACCCCAGCCCGGCCGTTGCCATCGTCGCCCAAGCTATGCCAATCACTGCCATAGTCGGCGCTCAGGTCGCGCCCAGCGATAACCTCTAGCCCAGCGGTTTCAGCAATATTAAAGCCCACGCCAATAAAAGGGATCACAGAATCATTTAACTCACCGTTATCCGAAGTCACGGTAAAGCTGGTGTTGAATGACGAGGTAAAAGAGGCATCGGTAATGCTGCTAGAGATCACACCAGGGACAGCATTGATGCGCTGATTCAAGACATTGTTGTGCTTAAAGTACAATTGTCTAGCCGGGATATCATCCACTTCTAAACGGTATTGTTTTTCATAGCCAACCGCCAGCGATTGCAAGTGACTGAGCTGCTGATGCAAGGAGAATGCACCGATGATCAGGGCAATAGATAAAGAGGCCTGCAAAGTCAGCAACAACTTGCGCACCAAAATAGCAGTACGACCGCGCTGAATATCACCGCTGAGCACGCGTTTCGCGCTAAACGCTGACATAAAAAATGCGGGGTACGCGCCAGCTAACACGCCCACCGATACCACGACCGCGACTAAAATAATGCCAAACTCTGAAAAATAGTCGATCACCAAGGTGCGCCCTACCAACTGGTTAAACGCTGGTAATGCTAATTCCAGTAGCGCGCACGCAAGCACCGCTGCCACACTGGTTACCAATAAGGATTCCACTAGGAATTGATTAATAATTTGTGCCTTGCTCGCTCCCAGCGCCTTGCGTACACCCACCTCTTTGGCTCGTTTAGCCGACTGCGCGATGCTCATATTAATGAAGTTAAAAGCCGCCAACACGATTAATAGAATACTCAGCGAAAAGCTGATCAACACCACGGTGTACGAGCCATTTTCTTTAAGCTCGTAACGGCTATCGGAATGCAGGTGAATGCTAGGTAGGTGCTCAAAGGATAAGGTCACGAAACCGAGCGGCTGATCTGGATAAACAAGTTCAGGGTAAGCCTCGGCAAAACGTGCTTGCTCGGCTTTGATATCAGCGTCGGCAGCAAAGCGTACATACACATAAAAGTTATTGAGCTGGTAATTAGGATTTTCGTCCTGCATTGCCACTAACCCGGAAAAAGCAAAGTGGGTATTATCTTGCAAATCGGCGAATACGGCGGTAACTGTGTAGGTCGTTTGCCCTTTGCTTAAGGTCTCACCAATAGCATTAGCCTGGCCAAAAATACGTATGGCTTCATGTTCGCTCAACGCGATTCTGTTCGGTGCGCTCAGCGTGCGCTGCAAATCACCAAAAAGCACATCGAGCGCAACAAAGTCGGTGATATTGGTGCCTGTGGCAAATAAATCTTTCATTTTGTAATAGTTGCCATGAGCACTAAAATCCCCAGATAGCCGAGGATGCATTTTCAAGGCAAAGATATCCTCTACCGCACCATTTTTTGCCACCTCTTGCGCTGCGTAGTAATTAGTCACCGGCGCATTCACTCCCATTTCACGAAAGTGTTGCGATAACCGATAAGTGTGCTCAAAGTGGGGCTGATGCGCGTCGACACTGGCCTCAAAACGGGCAAATAGGGCCATTAAAATAGCCGCAGCCAAGCCCACCGCCAAGCCAAATACGTTTAATAGAAAATGTTGTTTATGGGTTACGAATGCGCGTAGCGCAGCCGATAAGTAACTAGTGAGCATAGGTGCACTCCTGCTGATGTATATACAAGCTGAGTAATGCCAATATCTTTCTGCTTCGTGCGCTATTGTTCGCCACTTCGAAGTCGTTATTGTTGTTCGCCGGCATATTGCATATGTTTTTTATCATTGTGATTTTTTGCGGCGACGCCCTAATGGCGCCGCCTACACCTTATTCGTATCTCAGTGTTAATGAAGGGCGCGTACTGGCCGCTTTAAAGGCTAATCCCGCAACCGTCAGCCAGGTAATACCGGCAACAGCGAGAGCGGCGATGCCATATACCCAGATAGCCTGCTCAATACGGTCGTTGAAGTTTGCTAACCAGTCACCCACCAGCCAGTAGGTCACTGGATAGGCTATGGCAATGCTCAGCGCCACTAGCAGTAAGAATTCTTTAGCTAAGATGTTGATAATACTGGTTCGAGAGGCGCCAAGAACTTTGCGTACAGCAATTTCCTTTTGTCGGCGAATAGTCGCGAATGACGCTAAACCAAAGGTACCTAAGCAGGTTAAGAACACGGCCAACGCAGTGAATATAAACACCACTTGCGACACGCGTTCATCGCCACGCAGTAAGTTTTTATAGTCCTCTGAAAGTAAACTGATTTTAGGCTCATAAATCTTGGCATGATTAGCTAATACCGTTGTTACTTGCTGCTGAATGTATGGCAAGTTTTGCTGATCGATATTCATTATGACCTCAGCCACAGGGCCATAACTCAGCCCACATAGGAACATGATGTTCGAGTTTGCATCTTGGGCATTACCCACTTTTACATCTGCTACCACGCCGACCACTCGCATTGCCATCCCTTGCCCTTGAGTGGTGATGGTTTTACCCACCATTTCACTCGGATGTGAATACCCCGCTTGCTTAGCAATAGATTCGGTTACCAAGGTGCCAACCTGAGTGGTACCGTTAATTCGTTGCGCCCAGTCACCAGCATACTCGGCGCTAAAACTACGACCGGCAATGAGCTTAAGACCTAAGGTTTCCACAACGTTAAAATCGGTACCTATAATTGGCGTTAAGCCTTCGGTGCTCTCACCATTAGGCCACACCGGTGCCACGGTATTATTGATTGAGACAGTGAGCTGAGTATCCACCACACTGACATTGTTTACGCCTTCAATTGCAGCGAGATTTTTAACTAAAGCACTGCGCTCTTTGGTCAGCACCATTTTGCGCGGCAACTCAGAGATAACTAAGCGCTGTTGCGTTTCATACCCCAAAGGTAAGCTTTGTAAGTAGGCTAATTGCTGCTGCAAAGTCACAGTAGCGATAATTAAAGCTATAGATAACGAGGCCTGTAAGGTAAGTAAGCTCTTACGAACGAATATAGCTGTATTACCTCGCTGTAAATCGCCACTTAACACCCGTTTCGCGCTAAATGACGAAATAAAGAAGGCAGGATACAGCCCTGCAAGTAAGCCCACCGCTACGGCCACCGCCAGCACCACAACGCTAAACATAGAGGCGTAGTTGACCACCAGCTCTCTGTCTACCAAGGCATTAAAGCTAGGGAGAATAAGCTCAACGGCAATGCACGCGAGCACCATGGACAGCAGCGATACCAACACCGACTCTGATAAGAACTGCGTCACAAGCTGGGCTTTGCTTGCACCTAGGGCCTTGCGCACACCCACTTCTTTGGCGCGTTTAGCAGATTGCGCCACGGTCATATTAATAAAGTTAAAGCCAGCAATAAGAATCAGCAATACACTCAGCCCTGCACAAATCACTACCACCTGTTTAGCTCCCCCCGTTTTCATTTCAAACGGTGATTTAGCGGTTAAATGCAGATCACGCAGTGGGTGTAACTCAATGCTCACCTGATAGCTTTCATCATTAGCGAAGTACTGCTCTGTGAGCGTTTTCGCCAGAGCCTGGGTGTCGGTATTAGGGGCCAGCTTTAAATACACATAGCTGTGATTGGCACGCAGGTTTTCCGGGTTATGTTCAAAGTAGGCCAGGGACTTAAAGGCAAAATGGGTGTTATCGGCCAAATCGGCGAACACGGCTCGCACGGTGTACTGGCCATGCTCGTGCACCAAGGTTTCGCCCACCGCATTCACCTTCCCGAAGATACGCAGTGCCTCGGATTCGCTCAATGCCAAGCCATTTGGCGTACTCAACGCCTGACTTAATGAGCCATCTAAGGTGCGCAAGGCAATAAAACGCTCAATATTAGCGGTGGCGCCAAACAAGCCATCCAACTTATAACCTTGGGAGCGATAGGTCACGTTGGCAGGGGTGGCCTGAGTTTGTTCCGACAAAGTTAGGGCAAACACATCCTCGATTTGACTGTAACTTTGCGCATTTTTCGCCTGCGTGTAGTTAGAGATAGGGATCACTGCCAAGCCAAGTTTGCTAAAGTCTTGGCCGACGCGATAAACCCGCTCAGCGTCAGGCTGCTGCGCGTCATAGGAAAGCTCATTAACGGCAAAAAGCGCTACCAAAATAGCTGCGGCTAAGCCCATGCTCAAACCAAACACGTTGAGCGCGAAGTGCTGCTTTTGTAGCTTAAAAGCACGCAGCGCCGTAATTATGTAACTTAAGATCATGGCTATGCCACCTCTGTATTAACCGCAGGATTAGCGGTATTGGCTTTATCTACCATGATTTGGCCATCAAGTAGGCGAACTAGGCGGTCGGCATAGTTTCCTTCTTTCTCTGAGTGCGTCACCATGATCACTGTGGTGCCCTCGCGATTAAGTTCACGCAGCATGGTCATGACTTCATCCCCGTTTTTAGAGTCCAAATTACCGGTGGGCTCATCGGCGAGGATCAGCTTAGGATTAATTACCAGTGCTCGCGCGACGGCGACGCGCTGCTGCTGACCACCGGAAAGCTGTTGCGGTAAGTGATCGCCACGGTGATCGATACCTACGCGCTTTAAAATAGCTTCAACACGTTGCTTACGCTCAGCTTTATCTATTTTTTGATATTGCAGCGGCAGCTCAACGTTTTCATACACGGTGAGCTCATCAATAAGGTTAAAGCTTTGAAACACAAAGCCAATGCTGGCTTTTCTCAGCTGCGCTAATTGCTTTTCGTTGTAGCCAGCAATGTCCTCACCCAGAAACTCAAACTGTCCGCTGGTTGGCGAGTCAAGCATGCCAAGGATAGATAACAAGGTAGATTTACCACACCCTGAAGGGCCCATAATGGCCAAAAAATCACCCTCTTTAACGCTGAGGTTTATATCATTAAGTGCTGTTGTTTCAACGTCTTGAGTGCGAAATACGCGCGATAAGTTAGTTAGCTTGATCATCATTGTTCCTTTAAAATTGTAATTGTTGTGCTTTATCGAAGTTGCTGTAGCTTGAGGTGATCACTTTGTCACCGGGCTCAAGACCGCTGAGCACTTCGTAAAAATCTTGGTTTTTTCGACCTAGGCGGATGTCGCGGCGAACGGCGCCACTGTTATCATCATTCATGACATACACCCAGTTACCGCCTGAGCTGCTAAAGAATGCGCCTCGCGACAACAACAGCGCATTATCTTGACTGCCGCCAAGCATCAGCTCGACATCCAAGCTCTGCCCCCGTTTTATGTTGCTCGCTTGCTCTGGCAGTTCGACTTCAATTTGAAATTGTGATTGCTGCACGCGACTGTCTATTTTGGTGACTGTGGCGCTGACATTCCCTTGTTCAAGCTCAATAATGACCTCCATACCAGAGCGTACTTGGCTGAGATAAAACTCATCTAAGCGGATCACCAGCTTGTACTCATTAGGTATATCAATCTGACCCAAACGCGCGCCACGGCTCTTTGATGCGCCAATTTCGACGTCCAACTCACTCAAATACCCATCTACCGGGGCAGTGATCAGCAAGTTATCGAGGTTGCGGCGCGCAAACTGGAGGTTTTTCTCGAGCATTTCGGCACTATCTTGTAGCTGCGCCAACTGCACTTCGCGAATGCTTTTCTCTTGCTGTTGACGCTCAATGGTGAGCTCTTTACGTGCTTGATAATAAGCCAAGTCTTCTTTTAACTCAGACAGCTGCTCTTGAGAAAGCATGCCTTTTTCTACCAGCGGCGCAGTTTGCTTAAGGCGGCGAGTTAGGTGAGTGATTTTCAGTTCAATTTCTAATAAATCTCGGCGTAGGTTTAAGCGGCTGGTCTCCATATTCATCTGGGTGTTACGCAAAAAGTTAAGTTGCTCAGTAACTTGTGCTTCCCGGCTCATTACATCAAGTTGCAAATTGGTGTTACTTAAACGCACCAGAGGCTGACCTTTTTTGACAAACTCACCCTGCTCTACAAGACGCTCTTCCACCTGCCCACCGGCAATGGTGTCGAGGTAGATGGTGGTTTTTGGTACTACTTGCCCACGTAAACTTAGTGCATCGACAAATTCGCCTTGGTTTACTGTGCTTACCGTTAAATTACTGGCATTAACCGTTTGGCTACGACCTTGTGAAGAGCTTTGACTAAATCCGTACGCAGCGGCCGCAACACTGAGAGCAATAACCGACATTGCGACTTTCTTCGCGTGCTTTTTTAAGCCTGATGATTCTATTTTTCTATCCATCTCAGTCACCCAATATATGTGTTCGCTATATGCAGGGTAACTATCAAGCTCCGTGCCAAAATTTAATTTTCATAAATTTCATAGGCTTAATGTTAATATGGGATTATTCTGAGCAATAAGGTGTCCGCTTATAGAACACCTCAATTCTTTACAGTGCCCATTTGTGGACAGGGAATGAATAACTGGGGTAGGCTAAAAAGAAAAAGCCAAGGCAGGGATATGAAACAGGCAGGCTCTATACTAGTGGTTGATGACAACCCCGATATTCTTATCGCCGCGCGTTTATTACTTAAACAGCATTATCAAAGCGTTAAAACCACAGATAATCCCTTTGATATAGAGGGTATCGTTAACGAGCAACAGCAGGCTGACCAGCCCATTGATGTGATTTTATTGGATATGAACTTTACCCAAGACTCCATCAGTGGCCAAGAGGGATTCTACTGGCTAAAAAAAATCGCCGCGCAAGACCCCACGATTGTGGTGCTGCTTATGACCGCGTACAGCGACATTCAACTGGCTGTAGATGCAATAAAGGCTGGTGCCGCAGATTTTATCGCCAAGCCATGGCAAAACGATCAGCTGTTAGCCAGTGTCGCTGCTGCTTTTAGCCATGCCAAAGACAAGCGCCAAGTGGGTCAGCTGAAGCGTCAAACCCAAGGCTTAAACGATGCATTAAATAGCAATAAATTTGCCTTTTTAGGGCAAAGCGATGCGATGTTAAAAGTATTCGATACCATCGAACGAGCAGCCCAAACCGACGCCAATATTCTTATCACCGGTGAAAGTGGTACCGGTAAAGAGCTCACTGCCCATGCTATCCACCAGCAAAGCCTACGTCATAGCGGCCCTTTTATTAGCGTTGATATGGGAGCCATGAGCGCATCACTGATGGAGAGCGAATTATTTGGCCATAAAAAAGGCGCTTTCACTGATGCCAAAGAAGACCGCGTTGGCCGCTTCGAACTCGCTGGCGGTGGCAGTTTATTCTTGGATGAACTGGGCAATTTGCCGCTGGAGCAACAAGTGAAGCTTTTGGCAGCATTGCAAAATCGGCAAATTACACCCATTGGTGGCAGCAAAACCATCGATGTCGATATTCGTTTAATCAGCGCCACCAATGATAATTTACATGAGGCGGTCGGCGAAGGCCGTTTTCGCCAAGATTTACTGTATCGAATCAATACCGTGGAAATCGCCCTGCCGCCACTGCGCGAGCGTCATCAGGACATTCCTTTACTGGTTGACTACTACCTCAACCATTTTGGCCAAAAATACAAACGCGAACTTAGCGTTAGCAACTCCAGCATGCAGGCGTTAAGTAGCTATCAATGGCCAGGCAATGTACGCGAACTAGCGCATGCAATAGAACGAGCGGTGATCCTCTCTACCGGCACTGAGCTAGATATTGGCTCAGTTATTAGCGCACCGGCGACCACCGGTAGCGTAGCACCACAGCAAGGTGAGCAATATGATACCTTCAACCTAGAAGAGCTTGAACATCGCGCAATTCGCGCTGCACTCACTCACTTCCAAGGTAATGTGAGCCACGCCGCTAAAGCATTAGGGCTGACTCGTGGTGCCATGTATCGACGCTTAGAAAAATACGGGCTTTAACACTGATGTCTGCAAATACAAAACTGTCGTTATTGTTAGCTGGCGTTATACTCACGGCATTAGGCGCCCAATATAGTTGGTACAGCTTACAATTACCGGCGCTAACCACAGGTATGATATTGGTCGCACTGGCCTGCATTTGCAGTATTTTAGTGCTGTTTAAACGCCAAAGCCGCCAAGCGCAATTAGCACTTAAAGCCCTGGCTAACGGGGATAGTAGCCTGGGGTTGCCTCGCAACCATCCTATGCGGGTACAGTATAACGAAGTTAAAGAGCAAATCTTGCAAGCCCGGTTGGCTGCGGAGCAACAAGCCCAGTTTATGCAAACCCTGCTAATCCATATCGATATGGCGGTGTTAGTGTTCGATGCGCAGGGCAATATTATTGAACAAAACCCGGCTGTCGCAAGGCTGCTCGGGGCTCCTGTGAAAGATCTGCAATCGTTAGCGCAGCTCGGTGAGTTTATTAGTGAAGCACACAGTCAGTGTCAATCAACAGCTCTATGGCAGCGAGGAGAACAGCAGGACACCTTGTCTATACAAATAAGTTTGGCCACCATCCAAGGGCAAGAGCTAAAAATTGTGACTTTGCAGTCGATTCATGAGCAATTACTACTGAAAGAACAACAAGCCTATAAGCGCTTAACGCGCGTTCTCACGCACGAAATTGCCAACTCGATTACCCCACTGTCATCATTGGCACACACCTGCACCGGTCTGTTGCCACAAGGACTGAATTTTACTGATAGCGAAGATAAAGAAGACTTAGCACTTGCTTTACAAACCCTGCATAGCCGCACTGAAGGGTTAAGCGCCTTTATCGCACGTTTTCGATCGATCAGTAATCTGCCCAAGCCAGATCTCAAGGCGCAATCTCTTGCAGATGTGGTAACACGTTGTTGTGCCCTCTTCAAAACAGACTTGGAGCAGCAGCATATTACTCTAGAGCTACAAACCCACAGCGACACTTTAGTGATGTGTGATGCCCAGCAAATTGAGCAGGTATTAATTAATCTGATCAAAAATGCCATAGAAGCAATGAGTGTGAACTGTGCAGACAAAACCTTGTCTATGGTTGTTGATAAAAATAGCCAAGGGCAGTTATACATTGCCGTGTGTGATACCGGTGGTGGCATCAGTAAACAAGCTCAAGAAATGATGTTCGTGCCTTTCTTCACTACTAAACAGCAAGGTTCAGGGATAGGTTTGGCGCTGAGCAAACAAATTATGGTTAGCCATGGTGGCGACCTAACCTACCATGAGCAACCCCAAGGGGCATGTTTACGCTGCGTCTTTGGATAACACCAATGAGCTCTGAGGGCGCAGTTAGCAAGCCCTCGCTTCAGCGGCCGCTCAGATTTAGCTCACCTTATGTTAAGGTGCCAACGCTAAGCTGATTCGCCGAAAATGACCGAATTAAGTTTATAATTTAAGTAGCATTTATGTATCGAATTTCAGCGCTATTAGTTTTTTTGTTCCTCGCGGGTTGCCAGAGCATGAGCTCAAAGCCCCAGCCCCCTGTAAACAATGACACCATAAAAACCGAGGCTCAATCCCCAAGTGTAAGTGAAAAGGCGGAACTGCCGTCAGTGCAATCGAAAAAGCCGCAACAACCTCAACAAACACCGCAACAAGTGGACGATGTATGGCAACGTATCCGTATGCAGTTGAGCTTTGCGGACTCGACTCACCCGGATGTGACAAAGCGCGTTGACTGGTATTTATCACATCCTAATTATATGGATGAAATAAGTCGTCGTGCCGAACCTTACTTGTATCATATAGTGACAGAGGTAGAAGCGCGAAACCTGCCAATAGAGTTAGCGCTAATGCCGCTGATTGAGAGTGACTTTGATGCCAGCGCCTACTCTCACAAGCATGCTAGCGGCCTATGGCAGTTAACGCCTTCGCTTGCTCAATACTTTGGCGTTAAAATCACGCCTTGGTACGATGGCCGTCAAGATGTATTCGACAGTACAGCGGCGGCGCTGGACTTTATTGAATACCTGTATAAGCGTTTTGATGGCAACTGGTATCATACTATTGCTGCATACAATGTTGGTGAAGGCCGAGTGCGCAATGCTATTGCGGCCAATAAAAAAGCGGGGAAAAGCACGGATTTTTTCGCGCTCAAACTGCCCAAACAAACGCGCAAATATGTGCCCAAACTGCTTGCTGCAGTGCATTTGCTAAAACATGAAAAAATGGACTTCCCAGCAATTGATAACAGCCCAGCCATTTCGCCTCTCCCCATCAAAGGCGCGGTTATTTTAGCCGATAAGTCGCAATGGCAAGATGTGCAAGACCTCAATCACGGCGTAATCCGCTTTCCGGCGATCATCGATGCTCCGCATTTGGTCGTACCCAAGGCTAAACAGCAACACTGGCAGCAAGCCATTGCCAAACAACAAAGTAGTGATTACAGCCAATGGCAGCATTACACCATTGCCAAGGGGGATAGTTTAAGTGTTATTGCCGAGCGTTATGCTCTTAGTGTTAAGCAGCTAAAGACGTTTAATAACCTTAGCTCCGATCGCATTCGCATTGGTGATAAGCTGATTTTACCGGTATTAGCCGATGAGCAAATCGAACATAAGGTCAGCTCGGGGGAGAGCTTATGGAAAATTGCCCGCCATTACAAAGTGAGCATTGCCAAATTAAAACAGTGGAACAACCTTTCAAGCAATATATTACAGGTTGGCGACACTCTCACCGTGTTTCTATCACACAGTTAATCCTGCAACCATTTACTCATGGCCGCATCAAAGGCGGCCTGCTTTCTTTGGTTGAGATGCGGGCAAATGACTTCACCTGCGGGCATATCCGCTTGTGCCATCGGTGAAGAAGCATCCATGACAAAGCAGCGCCCATCTTGGCGTAATAGATAGTTACCCGTCACCTTGTCACCGGCGAGCACCTGCATCGCGCCTGTTGATTGCTGCACTGATGTGATATCTGGACCGGAGTAACGAGGAAGCTCATCAAGCTGTACCTTGCCCATCCCAGCTGATGACTGCGTTTTTGCAAACGCACGAGTGACGCGTTGCTCAAAGTGCGCATAAGGGTTTATTTTCACCGGGGTTTTGTCTGCTTTTTCAGCATCAGTCGCACGATTTTTAAGAGCTTCACTGTGCTGATTAGCTGTTCCTTCACCTTCCTCTTTTTGAACGAGCGCGACTGAGCGTGAGTCATTATTCACTGAGCGCTGCGGCTTAATCGGCTCTGGCGCATGCACGGGCTGCTCTATCTTATTTTCTGGCGGAGGCAAGCTAATTATCACCACCTGCATGGTTTCCGGGGGCTCTTGCTGATGCGCTCGCATTACCGCCGGAGTGGCGGTGCTCAACACATACCCAAGAATTAGCATATGGCAAGTAATTGAAATGAGTAAGGCGCGTAAAAACATATCCCTATGCTACAAAAATAACATCACCTTATAAGGACTGCAGATACGACTATTTAGTTCATGGGGCTACGTAAAAATAGAACAAGCCGCATGACGCGGCTTGTTTTAACTGCAAAAACTAACTACTTCAGGTTTTCAATAAGCTCATTGGCACGCAGCACAGTCTCATGCAAGTTGTTTTTTAATACAGCATCAACCTTGTCATTATGACAGATTTCAATGTCCGTCACCCAGGCAGTAGTAACAGGATCTGTAAAAAATAAGGTAAAGCTAGGACAGGGCTGATAACCATTGTGTGACGCCCATAATGGCCAGAGTAAGTAACTGGCAGAAACCAGAGTAATAGTCAGTATCAGTAGAACCACTAATATTATTTTCAGCCAATTTAAAGCCAAATTAATATATTTATTATCTAGCCAAAATGCTTTTACAGTATTCAAGGTTCCATTTATTAAAAGACATACACTAATCATCCAACTAGTAATCAAGCCGGACATAACTGGCTCAAATAAAATCAGACTTAAGCCACTGGTTGGGTAAGTAAAATGTGTGATATTTATCTCAAATCCAGCAGCTAACATAAACCACGTAAGTCCAACAACGACTAATGACATACCTGCTAGGCAGTACAAATAGAAAGAATCGACTTCATGACGCATTTAGCTTTCCTATAAAAATTCAAAAAGTGGGCAAGTAACCTTTAATAAAGTGCTATTGATGCTGGCTTTCAATAAGCTCATTGGCACGCAGGACATTCTTATGCAAGCTATTTTTTAATACGGTATCGACCTTGTCATTATGACAGATTTCAATATCCGTCACCCATGCGGTGGCCAATGATTCATTGTGCAACAGGGTGAAATCCGGACATGACTGATAACCACTATGCGATGCTCTGATAGGCCAGGCTACATAATTGGCACTCACAACAACGAGAATTAAAACAAAGAAAGCCACTGAGGCCTTTCCTAATCTATTTAGTGCTAATTTAATATGTTTATTGTCTTGCCATATTTCATTCATAGAGACAAAAATACCTACTACAAAAGCGAATATGGTAATAGCCCAACTTATAGGTATGAGGGGGAATAGAGGTTCAAATACTACGAGTGACAAGCCACTTGCTGGGTAATTAAATTGTACAGCTGATAACTCAAATCCAAGCGCTAACATAAACCATGTCAGCCCAACAACGACGAAAAAAAGAAACACCGAAGCGTAAAAGTAAAAAGTATCCACATCCCTGCTCATTGTACTTGTCCTTCAAAAAGTGGCTCAGTATACACCTCATACAATGCTACTTTTTTAGGTTTTCAATAAGCTCATTGGCACGCAGGACAGTCTCATGCAAGCTGTTTTCTAATACGGTATCAACCTTGTCATTATAACAGGTTTCAATATCCGTCACCCATGCGGTAACAAATGACTCATTGTGTAACAAAGTAGAGCTGGGGCAAGGCTCAAAGTTATTATATGACGCCCACATTGGCCAGAGTAGATAGTTTGCGACAAACAAAGTTAAGCCACAAAAAAACATTTTATTAAATACTTTACCCACCTGTTTTTGAGCAAGTCTTATACGCTCGTTATCTTTCCACATTTCTTTCACAGAGCCAATGACGGCAACTATAAAAACGAATAGAATAAGAATCCAACCTATCACCGTGCAAGACATTATTGGGTCAAATACAATAATAGATAGCCCACTGACTGGATATTCAAAGTGTATTTCCGTCAGCTCAAAACCAAATGAAAACATAAACCACGGAAGTCCAACAACGACTAATGACATACCTGCCAGACAGTACAAATAAAAAGAATCAACTTCCTTGCCCACTTTACCTCTCCTGTAATACAACCAAACCCATATATAGAACAAGCCGCATGGCGCGGCTTGTTCTATTATCACTTGGCGAGTACTTTTAACAGCTTAGCTCTTTTTTGTAGGGCGTTGCCAGCCGTCTAAATTACGCTGCTTGCCTCGCGCTACCGCCAGCTGTTTATCGCCCACATTAGTGGTCACGACTGAGCCGGCACCCACTGTGGCAGTGGCGCCAATTTCTACCGGAGCCACCAGCGAGGAGTTAGAGCCAATAAAGGCATGATCGCCGATAATAGTTTGCGACTTATTAACGCCATCGTAATTACAGGTGATTGTGCCGGCGCCTATATTCACCTTTTCGCCTATCTGTGCATCGCCCAAGTAGGTCAGGTGGTTTGCTTTTGAGCCCTTTCCTAGACGGGACTTTTTCATTTCCACAAAATTGCCGATATGAGAGTCTTCTTCCATAACTGCCCCGGGGCGTAGGCGCGCATAGGGGCCTAAAGTGCACTTCGCAGCGACACTGGCATCTTCAATCAAGGTATTGGCCTTAATCACCACGCCATCACCAATTTTGCAGTCTTTTAATACGCAGTTAGGGCCGATAACAACATCGTCGCCGAGCTCTACCTGACCTTCAAAGATGACATTAACATCAATGTGTACATCCTGACCTGTGGTCACTGTGCCACGTACATCGATGCGGGCCGGGTCGGCTAGGCTCGCACCGTTGATCATCAACTGTTCGGCTTGCCAACCTTGATAGGCACGCTCCAACTGAGCGAGCTGTACGCGATTATTAGCGCCTTCAACTTCCATAGGGTGCGATGGTTGGCTTGAACTGATTTCAACGCCTTCTGAGTGGGCCATAGCGACAATATCGGTAAGGTAGTATTCGCCTTGAGCATTACTGTTCGATAGATTGCCCAACCACTTTTTCAACAACCCGCCATGACAGGCCATGATACCGGTGTTAATTTCGGTAATTTTCAGTTGCTCTTCATTGGCATCTTTTTGCTCGACAATACCCACCAGTTTGCCATTATCGCGCAGCATACGCCCATAGCCATTAGGGTCGGCCAAATCCACGGTAAGCACCGCTAGGCCACGCTCAGGAGTGGCTTTTAATAACCCCTCTAAGGTTTCTTGCTTGGTCAGTGGCACGTCGCCATATAAAATCAGTACTCTATCGTCATCGCCAATATGTTCTTTGGCTACAGCGACAGCATGGCCCGTGCCTAGCTGCTGCTCTTGTAGCACCCAATTGACCTCATTATGACCGAGTTGTTGTTTAAGCAACTCGCCACCATGACCATAAACTAGGTTGGTGCTGGTGGCCCCTAAGGCCTTAGCATTATCAATGACGTGTTGAACCATCGGCTTGCCGGCAACCGGATGCAGCACCTTAGGCAACTTAGAACGCATGCGTGTACCTTTACCCGCAGCTAAAATTACAGTCGTTAAATTCATTCTAATATCCTTTTTTCGCGACGTGACAGCGCACACTCAGCTCACGCTTTAAGTTGGCACATCCTGTGTCCGAACACAGCTGACTAAAAAGCCGCCAGCGATATTCTGGTATGGCTATCGACAATACCGACCATTGTATCTGCAACAGTGTGAACATAGAAAGAACAGACATAAAAAAACCCGCGCTTTAAGCGCGGGTTTTTGCAAACCTATGAGGTTGGAAGCGTTTAGCTGTTACGCAATTGACGAATAACACGAAGCTGCGCAAGCGCCTCTTCGAGTTGAATCGCAGCTTTATGGTAATCAAGCTCGCCACTGCCAGCTTTATCCATTTGCTCTTGCGCTTCACGCTTAGCCTGCTCTGCCGCTTGTTCATCAAGCTCTTCAGCTCGTAAAGCGGTATCTGCAAGGACAGTTACATTATGAGGTTGTACCTCTAATGTACCGCCAGCAACATAGATGATTTCTTCACCACCTAGTTGCTTTACTAAACGGACCATTCCAGGTTTGAGGGCAGTTAGTAGCGGTGCGTGGCCAGGCATAATACCAAGCTCACCTTCACTACCTGTCACTTGAAGTGATTCTACGCGGCCAGAGAAAATCATCTCTTCAGCGCTTACAACATCAAGATGTACGGTCATAGCTGCCATACTCCCCTCCTAGTTACATGCTTTTCGCTTTTTCAACAGCTTCTTCGATTGAACCTACCATGTAGAACGCTTGCTCTGGTAGCTCATCGTATTCGCCGTCAAGAATGCCTTTAAAGCCTGCGATAGTGTCTTTCAATGAAACGTATTTACCTGGCGCACCTGTAAATACCTCAGCAACGAAGAACGGCTGAGATAGGAAACGCTGGATCTTACGTGCACGTGATACTACTTGCTTATCTTCATCAGACAGCTCGTCCATACCTAGGATGGCGATGATGTCTTTCAGCTCTTTATAACGCTGTAGTACGGTTTGAACGCCACGCGCGATGTCGTAGTGCTCTTGACCGATAACAAGCGGATCTAGCTGACGTGAAGATGAGTCAAGTGGGTCAACCGCTGGGTAGATACCTAGCGACGCGATGTCACGAGATAGTACAACTGTTGCATCCAAGTGCGCGAACGTCGTTGCTGGTGACGGGTCAGTCAAGTCATCCGCTGGTACATATACCGCTTGGATTGAAGTGATTGAGCCAGTCTTAGTTGACGCGATACGCTCCTGTAGTACACCCATTTCTTCAGCAAGTGTAGGCTGATAACCTACTGCTGATGGCATACGACCTAGTAGTGCTGATACTTCAGTACCGGCTAGGGTATAACGATAGATGTTATCTACGAAGAATAGTACGTCACGACCTTCGTCACGGAACTTCTCAGCCATAGTTAGACCAGTCAAAGCAACACGTAGACGGTTACCTGGTGGCTCGTTCATCTGACCATATACTAGCGATACTTTATCGAGTACGTTTGAGTCGTTCATTTCGTGATAGAAGTCATTACCCTCACGCGTACGCTCACCAACACCAGCGAATACTGAGAAGCCGCTGTGCTCGATTGCGATGTTACGGATAAGTTCCATCATGTTTACGGTTTTACCTACACCGGCACCACCGAATAGACCAACTTTACCACCTTTAGCGAATGGACATACAAGGTCGATTACCTTGATACCAGTCTCTAAAAGTTCAACTGAGTTGCTCTGCTCTTCGTATGAAGGTGCAGCTCGGTGGATAGACATACGGTCTTCTTCACCGATTGGGCCAGCTTCATCAATTGGGTTACCCAATACGTCCATGATACGACCTAGGGTCTTAGTACCAACTGGAACCATGATTGGCTCGCCAGTATTCTCTACTGCTGTACTACGACGTAGACCGTCAGTAGTACCTAGTGCGATAGCACGTACCACACCGCCACCTAGCTGCTGTTGCACTTCTAGTGTCAAACCTGCTAGGTCGCCTTCTGTAATTTTTAGTGCGTCATATACGGCTGGCACGTTGTCTTGTGGAAACTCGATGTCCACAACGGCGCCGATAATTTGGACGACCTTACCTAAACTCATGTCAATTCCTCTCGTTAAACTTTGCCGAAGCGTTAAACCGCTGCCGAACCGCTCACAATCTCACTGATCTCTTGTGTGATTGCTGCTTGACGCGCTTTGTTGTACTGCAATTGCAACTGATCCATCAGGTCGCCGGCATTATCAGTTGCAGCTTTCATTGCAACCATACGGGCGGCCTGCTCAGAGGCAGCATTCTCAACCACACCTTGATAAACTTGTGACTCAATGAAACGCACCAACAGAGTTTCCAAAATGGCCTCTGGTGTTGGCTCGTACAAGTAGTCCCAAGCGTGGGCTGATACTTCTTCTTCAGCTTTTGGCAAAGGTAATAACTGATCGATTACTGGCTCTTGCTTCATGGTATTAACGAAATGGTTATATACCACGAACAAACGGTCAATTTTGCCTTCAGCGAACTCATCGAGCATTACTTTCACAGGACCAATTACGTCCTGAACTGAAGGGGCATCTCCAAGGCCTGCCTTTTTCGCGGCAAGCTGACCACCAAAGCTTTGGAAGAACCCAGCAGCTTTGCTGCCTAGGGTTGCGTAAGTAGCGTCAACGCCCTTTTCTTTCCAAGCCTTTACGTCTTGTGAGACTTTCTTGAACTCATTAGTGTTCAAGCCGCCACACAGACCACGGTCTGTAGAGATAACAATATAACCAACTCGCTTTACATCACGCTCTTCTAAATAAGCGTGACTAAAGTCAAGATTCGCTTGAGCAATACGACCGATCACTTTGCGTAAGTTCTCAGCGTATGGACGGCTAGAAGCAACACGCTCCTGTGCACGCTTCATTTTTGAAGCGGCAACCATTTCCATTGCGCTGGTGATCTTCTGAGTATTTTTAATACTCCCGATCTTGCTTTTAATCTCTTTTCCGCTGGCCATGACTCTCTCTCCGAATCTCGGTGAGCGCAATGCACTCACCTTAGATAACTAAATTACCAAGTTTGCGTTGACTTGAACTTCTCAAGAAGTTCTTTCAACTGTGCTTCAATCTCGGCGTTGTAGTTACCAGTTTCATTGATTTGCGCCATTAGCTCTGCGTACTCGCTTTTAGCGAAGCCGATTAGGCTTGCTTCGAAGTCCATGATTTTGCTTACTTCGATGTCAGCAAGGAAGCCTTTTTCAGCAGCGAAAAGTGATAGAGACATTTCCGCAACAGACATTGGCGTGTACTGTTTCTGCTTCATTAGCTCGGTTACGCGCTCACCATGCTCAAGTTGAGCACGTGTTGCTTCGTCAAGGTCAGAAGCGAACTGCGAGAACGCCGCAAGTTCACGATACTGAGCAAGCGCTAGACGGATACCACCACCTAGTTTCTTAACGATCTTAGTTTGCGCAGCACCACCTACACGCGATACAGAAATACCGGCGTTAACTGCAGGGCGAATACCTGAGTTAAACAAGTCAGTTTCCAAGAAAATCTGACCATCGGTGATTGAAATCACGTTGGTTGGTACGAAGGCAGAAACGTCACCACCTTGAGTTTCAATGATTGGCAATGCCGTCAATGAACCTGTTTGACCTTTCACTTCACCATTGGTGAACTTCTCAACGTAGTCAGCGTTTACACGAGCTGCACGCTCTAGAAGACGTGAGTGAAGGTAGAAAACGTCACCTGGGTATGCTTCACGGCCCGGTGGACGCTTAAGTAGAAGTGAAATCTGACGATACGCTACCGCTTGCTTAGACAGGTCATCGTATACGATAAGCGCGTCTTCACCACGGTCACGGAAGAATTCACCCATAGTACAACCAGCAAACGGTGCTAAGTACTGTAGGGCTGCAGATTCAGAAGCAGATGCTACAACAACAATCGTGTTCTCTAGGGCACCGTGCTCTTCTAATTTACGTACCACGTTAGCAATAGTCGATGCTTTTTGACCAACCGCTACGTACACACACTTAATGCCTGTGTCTTTTTGGTTGATGATAGCGTCGATTGCTAATGCAGTTTTACCAGTTTGACGGTCACCGATAACCAATTCACGCTGGCCGCGACCAACTGGAATCATGGCATCGATAGACTTATAACCAGTTTGAACTGGCTCATCTACTGATTGACGGTCGATTACACCTGGGGCGATTTTTTCGATTGGCTCGAAACCTTCGCTGTCCAGTGCACCTTTACCATCGATAGGTTGACCTAGGGTGTTTACTACACGACCTAGAAGACCATTACCGACTGGTACTTCAAGAATACGACCTGTTGATTTAACTTTTACGCCTTCTTTAAGGTCAGCGTAAGGACCCATTACTACTGCACCTACTGAGTCACGCTCAAGGTTCAATGCGATAGCATAACGGTTGCCAGGAAGCTCGATCATCTCACCTTGCATACAGTCAGCTAGACCGTGGATGCGGATGATACCGTCAGTAACAGATACGATAGTACCTTCGTTACGTGCTTCACTTACAACTTCAAACTGCTCAATGCGTTGCTTGATCAGCGCAGAAATTTCTGTGGAATTAAGTTGCATGCTCTTTTTCCCAATTACGATTGTAGTGTGGCCGCTAAGCGGTCAACTTGGCCGCGTATAGACCCGTCGATTACGGTGTCACCGGCACGAATTACCAACCCGCCAACGACGGAGGCATCAACACTACAATTCAGCTTAACTTTGCGTGCGAAACGTTGTTCGAGTGCCGCGCCTAGTTTCTCTTGCTGCGCTGCAGCAAGCTCCGTTGCAGAAATCACTGTGACTTCGATTTCTTTGTCGAACTCAGCCTTAAACTCGGCAAATAGTTCGGCAACGTCAGGCAGGGCGGCTAAACGTTCATTTTCGGCCATTAGCTTGATAAGATTTTGACCCTGTTCGTTGAGTTGGTCAGCACAAACCTTGATGATTACATCGGCTTGGTCAGACACAGACGGCAGGCTGCCAATGACTGCATTAACCTGCTCATCGCTGGCCACTTGGCCAGCGAAGTGCAGCATTTCATGCCATTGGGCAACCGCGCTTTTCTCAACGGCAAGCTCAAAAGCCGCTTTAGCGTATGGGCGAGCGATGGTAGTCAATTCAGACATGCTCATACCCTCCTAGTTACAGCTCTGCGACAAGTTTTTCAACGATGTCGCTGTGTGCGGCTTGGTCAATCTCGCGCTCAAGAATACGCTCAGCACCGACTACTGCTAGAGTAGCAACTTGCTTACGTAAGTCTTCTTTCACACGGTTACGCTCTGCTTCAATCTCAGAGTGACCTTGAGCTATGATGTTTTCACGCTCTTGCTGACCACGAGTTGTCTCTTCGTCAACAATAAGCGAGGCACGCTTTTTAGCTTGCTCAATGATTTCAGCAGCTTGAGCTTTCGCTTCTTTCAACTGTTCCGTGGCTTTTTGACGAGCCAGTTCCAAGTCTTTCTCAGCTTTATCAGAGGCAGCTAAACCATCTTCAATTTTCTTTTGGCGAGCTTCAATCGCACTATTTAGCGGTGGCCATACGTACTTCATACAGAACAGCACGAACACCGTAAATGCGATTAATTCACCGATAAGAGTGGCGTTAATATTCACGACCGCTCCTCCTTATTGACAGTTGTTCTAAGAGCTACTAGCGAATTAAAGTGCGAACAACATGTACATAGCGATACCAACACCGATCATAGCTACGGCATCGATAAGACCGGCAAGGATGAACATTTTAACCTGTAGTGAAGGTGCAAGCTCAGGCTGACGCGCGCACGCTTCTAGGAATTTACCACCCATGTTACCAAAGCCGATTGCTGTGCCGATAGCACCGAAGCCGATTAGTAGAGCAACAGCGATTAGTTTAATAGCAACTGCGATTTCCATTTTTATCTCCAAAGTTTAAATAGTAAGTTAAAGTTAAAAAATATTTCTTAAAAACAATAAATTAATGATTGTCTGAGCTAGCCATGCTTAGATAAACAATGGTCAGCATCATAAATACGAATGCCTGTAATACGATAACCAAGATATGGAATACCGCCCAAACAAAGTGCAATGGCAACTGCATAAGGCCAATCGCACCGATGAGGATGAAGATCATCTCACCTGCATACAGGTTACCGAACAAACGCAGTGCTAAAGAGAAAGGCTTAGCAACCAAAGCGATTGTTTCTAGTAATAAGTTACATGGAATTAAGAACACCATTGCTAGTTTGTTCTTAGTGCTAAACGGGTGCAGCGTTAACTCAGCAAGGAAACCACCGATGCCTTTAATGCGAATTGAGTAACCAATCATTAGCAAGAATACGCCAATGGCAAGACCTGCAGTCATGTTCAAGTCAGTGGTTGGTACGATTTTCATGTATACGTCATGAGAGTCCATACCAAATGCTGTTTCACCCACCCAGCCTGCAAATGCAGGAAGGAAATCAACCGGGATCAAATCCATAAGGTTCATTAGGAATACCCAAACGAAAATCGTTAAGGCAAGGGGGGCAATTAACTTACTTTTACCGTGGTAAGTGTCGCGTACGTTGTCACCAACAAACTCAACAATCATCTCAATGAAACATTGAAACTTACCAGGTACACCTGTGTGTGCTTTTTTAGCGGCGCCACGGAAGATCCATAAGAATATAAGACCTAATCCGATTGACCATGCGAGGGTATCTACATGCCATGTCCAGAAGCCACTGTCCGCACATGCTTTGTTGAACTCAATACCGGCATCGGTTGAGCACATCTTTGCATTGGTCAAGTGGTGCTGAATATGGCTCGATAGAGTCACTTCTTCTGCAGCCATGTTTTATCCCAAAAGTTAATGATTAAAAAAAATCGGTGCTATCCACTGTGTGGCAAATATCAGCACATAAGCGCTAAAAAAAGGTACTGGAAGCAATAAAAAATGTTTAAAAGCCAGTACGAACATACACACAGTGAGCAAAAACTTTAACGCCTTTCCTCGTTTCAACGAGCTTAGGACTTGTTCTGATTTGCTTGCGCCCATATATCTAAATGCATAAGCGGCAAATACAAAATTAGGGAGTACAACAGTCAAGCCTCCAAGCCATGCTGAGAGACCGGCTTCTACTCCCCAACCTACTAAAACTATTACTGCAGCGATTGTTGCTACGACACCCTGAAAAAGAACGCCCTTAAATGCGGCGCGGCGATACGGGCCTGCTAACCTTTGCGTCACTTTTTATTAACCTTAATAACGTTAAATTTTATTAGGGTGTGAAAACTGGCGAAATTATACTTGTTTTTGGCTGATTTGCAACTTGAGTCAGTGCGATTTGGGGGAATTTCACCCCCGCGAAACGGGGGTGAGAGCGCCTTAGCGACTAATCTTTAAACTGTGGGTCAATACGGTGAAGAATTCCGTCTAACTCTTCGAGATTTGTATAAGAAATCACCAACTTACCTTTACCTTTTTGGTTGTAGTTAATTTCTACCTTAGCGCCGAGATTATCTTCGAGCTTTTGCTCTAACTGTATGACATCTGGATCTTTTTCTTTCTTCTGCGGCTTTTCTACAGGCTCTAGAATAGAACGCACGAGTTTTTCGGTTTCACGCACGGTTAGCGCTTTAGCTACGGCAGTGCGTGCCGCTTCAGACTGCAACTCGCCACTTAACGCTAATAAACACCGAGCATGACCCATTTCAATGTCGCCATGCTCTAACATTATTTTAACATCATCGTTAAGGTTATTGAGCCGTAATAAGTTGGTGACAGTAGTGCGTGACTTGCCAACGGCATCAGCCACTTGCTGGTGCGTTAACTCAAATTCATCAATTAGTCGACCCAAAGCGATGGCTTCTTCCATAGCATTTAAATCTTCACGTTGAATATTTTCAATCAACGCAATAGCAACTGCGGCTTCATCCGGAACTGCCTTGATAAGGCAAGGCACCACATCAAGCTTAGCCAACTGGGCGGCGCGCCAACGGCGTTCACCGGCGATGATTTCATAGCTGTCAGGTGCAACTTGGCGCACCACGATAGGCTGAATAATACCTTGTGCACGAATGGAGGAAGCAAGTTCTTCTAACGCTTCCTCCGACATATCTTTTCGCGGCTGATACTTTCCAGGACGTAAAAATTCGATCGCTAACTTTTGCAACTCACCACTTTGCGCATTCGCTTGCGCTTGTGAGTGTTCTTCAACAGGTGCATCTGCGCTTGGCGCTGGGCCAGGTGCTGGCTTAGATGACGTCAGTAGGGCGTCTAGACCCCGTCCTAATCCACGTTTTTTAGCAGACATTGGTTGGCTTACCTCTACGTTTAGGCGACTGCAGGTGTTTGTTTTTCTTTTCTGCGCAGTATTTCACCGGCCAAGGCAAGGTAGGCTTTGGCGCCTGCAGAGGCTCGGTCATAATACATGGCCGGCGCACCAAAGCTAGGGGCTTCTGCGAGACGAACATTGCGCGGAATAACGGTTCGGTAGACCTTATCGCCAAAGTGCTGTTTCAATTGCTCAGAAACATCATTGGCAAGGCGGTTGCGCGGATCGTACATGGTTCGCAAGATGCCTTCAATCTGTAATTTAGGGTTCACTAACTGCGCCAATTGCTCGATGGTTCCCATCAGCGCTGTAATTCCCTCAAGGGCATAGTACTCACACTGCATAGGCACGAGTACCGAATCAGCGGCGGCCATTGCATTGACGGTCAGCATGTTCAGTGAGGGTGGGCAATCGATGAAAATATAATCATATTGCTCAAGAATTTTCTCCAACGCGTTGCGCAGGCGCACTTCGCGTGCGAACAATTCCATAAGCTTAACTTCAGCGGCAGTCACATCGCCATTGGCAGCAATTAAATGATACTCACCCGAGGTTTGCTGGATGACAACGTCATCAAAAGGTTGCTCTTCAATGAGTAAGTCATAAATAGTGGCGACATCATCGTACTTATCAACGCCGCTACCCATGGTCGCATTGCCTTGAGGATCGAGATCGATAAGTAAAACTTTACGCTTGGTCGCAGCCATAGAGGCCGCCAAATTCACGGCTGTGGTGGTTTTACCCACGCCTCCTTTTTGGTTTGCAATTGCAATGACTTTAGCCACGGTGATCCTCTGCCAATTAAGCTTTTTTTAGAATTATAAGATGACGTTCGCCCTGAAGCTCTGGAACTGACAACTCAATGTCCTGGGTAAACGAAAATCCAGCAGGGAGGTTGGCAAGTTCCTGCTCAGGATATTGGCCTTTCAAAGCTATAAAACGTCCATCTTGATCAATTAAATGTGCGCACCAATGCAACATATCATCAATAGAGGCAAAGGCACGAGAAAGCACTCCATCTAATTTAACACTTGGCTGATAATCTTCAACTCGACTCTGTACGGCGGTTACATTTTTTAGGCCAAGCTCATGTTTTACTTGCTTAAGAAAAGTCACACGCTTGCCAAGGCTATCCAGTAGTACAAATTCGGTGTCGGGTAGGGCAATGGCTAACACCATACCCGGTAAACCTGGGCCGGTGCCAACATCAATGTAGTGTTTACCCTCTAAATGTTCAGCTACCACCAAACTATCCATAATATGCTTTACCAGCATCTCATTAGGGTCGCGAACAGACGTTAAATTGTATGCTTTGTTCCACTTGTTTAATAAAGCAACATAAGCGAGCAACTGATTAATTTGTTGCTCGCTTAGAGAGATATTGGCTGCGGCCAATAACTGCGTAAATTTTTTTTCTAACATGGATGTGTTATGTGGTTACGCTGATTTGCGTAACATGCCCTGCTTTTTCAGATACACCAATAATAGCGAAATCGCTGCTGGAGTAATACCAGAAATACGCGAAGCTTGGCCAATGGTGTCCGGGCGAGCTTCGCTCAGCTTGGCAACAACCTCATTTGATAAGCCAGATACTTGGCTGTAATCAAACTCCGCTGGCAAAATAGTTTGCTCATGGCGCAACTGCTTTGCGATCTCGTCTTGTTGGCGAGCAATGTACCCAGCATACTTTGTTTGAATCGCTACCTGTTCAAGTGCTTGCTGGTTGTCTGACTCACTCGCTAAACCTTCGATAGCGGTAAGATCGCGATAATTGATCTCAGGGCGACGGATCAACTCTTCTAAACTGGCTTCACGGGTCATCGGTGATTTTAATAACGCATTCACTGCTGCCTGTGCTGGGTGATCTTTATGGATCCAAGTGGAACGAATACGCTGTGTTTCTTGTTCCATCACTTCTAATTTTTCATTAAATGCAGCCCAACGCTGGTCATCAACCAAACCCAGTTCTCGGCCTTTCTCGGTAAGGCGCAAGTCAGCATTATCTTCGCGAAGTAGTAATCGGTATTCGGCACGTGAAGTAAACATGCGATAGGGCTCTTTGGTACCTAGCGTGGCTAAGTCATCAATTAATACCCCTGTGTATGCTTCATCACGGCGTGGAGTCCAAGCCTCTTTGCCTTGTACTTGCAACGCGGCATTCATACCAGCAATAAGCCCTTGTGCTCCGGCTTCTTCATAGCCTGTGGTGCCGTTTATTTGTCCAGCAAAGAAAAGCCCTTGAATAAACTTCGTTTCTAATGACGGCTTAAGATCCCGAGGGTCGAAAAAGTCATACTCAATGGCATAACCAGGACGACAGATGTGGGCTTGCTCAAATCCAGCGATGCTGTTGACTATTTGCATCTGCACGTCAAATGGCAAACTCGTGGAAATTCCATTTGGGTATAGCTCATAAGAGGTTAACCCTTCTGGTTCAACAAAGATCTGGTGTTTATCTTTATCAGCAAAACGAACTATTTTATCTTCAATCGATGGGCAGTAACGCGGACCGATCCCCTCAATCACGCCTGAATACATAGGCGATCGGTGCAGATTCTCATTGATAATCTCGTGCGTTTTATCGTTTGTGTAGGTGATATAACAGGGGATCTGCTGCGGATGATCTTCCACCTTACCCATAAACGAAAACACAGGTGTAGGCGTATCACCAGGTTGTGTTTGCATTTTGCTGAAGTCGACGGTGCGAGCGTCTATTCGTGGAGGCGTGCCTGTTTTTAGACGATCAACGCGAAAAGGTAATTCACGTAAGCGCTGTGCTAACGCAATTGAAGGCGGATCCCCAGCGCGGCCACCTTTAAAGTTTTCTAAGCCAATATGGATTTGGCCACCTAAAAAGGTTCCTACGGTAAGTACCACGGATGGCGCACTGAACTTCAATCCCATCTGGGTGACAACACCTGTAACTTTGTCACCCTCTACAATCAGATCATCACAGGATTGCTGGAAGATCTTTAAGTTTTCTTGGCGCTGCAGAATCGCTTGTATTTCCGCTTTGTACAACGCTCTATCAGCTTGGGCACGAGTTGCGCGTACAGCAGGGCCCTTCGATGAGTTTAATGTTCGAAATTGGATCCCGCCTTTGTCGATCGCTTTTGCCATGGCACCGCCAAGGGCATCGATCTCTTTCACCAAATGGCCTTTGCCGATCCCACCGATTGCAGGGTTGCATGACATTTGCCCTAAGGTGTCCATATTATGCGTTAGCAATAGCGTATTCATGCCCATTCGTGCAGAGGCCAAAGCGGCTTCTGTACCAGCGTGACCGCCGCCAACGACAATGACATCAAAGTGCTCATGAAAAATCATTTAATGCTTCCTACAACCAGTGAAATATTAAGAGGAGGCGTATTCTACCTAGAAATTAGCTTAAGGGAAATGGTTAAATAATGTTCACTCAAGGTAAAGAGATCTTATATATAAAAGGATCTTTTAAAGAGATCTTTTATTGATCTTACTACTAGGATCCTACTTTTCTGTTGATAACCCTATAAAACGTATGATTAACAACAAATTAAGCGATCTAAGTTATTGTGAGTATGATCGGATCTAGTAGGGGAGAACATCTGATCAAAAGGCCCTTTTATACACAGGCAAGATTCGCTTCGATCTTATCAAGTGTATAATCATGGTTAAGATCGCAAGATACCAAGCTTTTATCCACATACCGATCGAAAAAACAATAAATATGTGTATAACTTTTTAGTAAGATCGTTTTATTACAAGTGTTTTAATAGTTCTGGTAACCACCGTTCAGCCGTATCTTCAGGTAGATCTTCGCCAAGAACATCTATCTCCAAGCGAGGTAAGAGTGGCTGAGCTTGTTTTGACAGCAACAACTGCTCGATGTTTTTGGCCGCATAGTTATAGGTATCGTAACTAGAATCTCCTATACCAATGATCGCAAAGCGAATGTTGTCGAGATTAGTGAGGGCATTGAGATCTTCAACAAAAGGCTGCAAATTATCAGGATAGTCGCCAGCGCCATGGGTTGATGTGCAGATCAACCATGCAGCCTCCATTTTCATATCCTTAAGATCAGGTTGCTCATGTAAAGTACTGCTTATGCCCTGATCTTCCATTAAGTCACTTAACTGTTCGGCCACATATTCAGTGCCGCCCATTTGACTACCAATAATAATTTCGATCTGGCTCATTGTTACTACGCCTAAATGTTGTTGCACCCATGATACCTGATCTATGGTTAGGCTCAATTGATCTTAATCCCTGTGTGTAGTTCTGAACATCAATAGCTGTTTAAAATAAATATATAGTTATGATAAATATAGAGTTTTTAATTTTTAAAGCTGTTGATAAAAAGTCGATAAGCTTAGGTTAAAAAGCCATGCCCGTTCATCATAACTGGGTAATTTCATGCTATTTTCTACTGATAAAGAAAAATTGCATGGGTGTGTATGCTTTGCTTGTGGATAATGATCAATAGAGATTATCTCGATGTATTTTTGGATCTATAAAACTCATTTAATAGATCCAATACTTCTATAAATTTTATATTTATTGGCTTTATTTCTTTTGGAGTGCCCGTTTTTTTGGATCTGATGCGCTTAATGTGCCAGGCCTCCAGCCTCAATTGCTTTGTTAATGCTAAAACCCATGAATGACAGTTACCCAAACTAGCTATGTGTGACTGATCTTTTCACTGTGAATCACACTTTTTGGTGCAGATAGGCATATCAGTTCTTAATTGATCGCTATAAAAACTGCTCAGTTACGAGTCGCTGGTAGCTAATATTCACACAAAATAGCGCCGATTTTGCCGCAAATATGCATAATCACTATGTTGTTGCTGTGGGCACCTAGCATCGGTGAGAGCTTATTTAACGCTAGGTTAGCGTTGTTTTTTGCCAATAAATTAGCTGGTGACGAGCTCACTTATTCGTTCGTTTTGCCCTGATAGCTAGCTGTCATTTTAGGATTGAGTTGTTGACTATGAGGTGATCCGAGCTTTTTTTGCTGATGATAGGCGTATTTTGGAGTGTTGAGTTACTGAGCGGGAGCTGAAAAAAAGCCCACACAAAGGTGGGCTCGCTAAACTTTATTAATCTATTTACCGATACAAAAGGAGCTGAAGATCTTGCCGAGTAGATCGTCAGAGGTGAATTCGCCGGTGATCTCGCTTAAATACTGCTGGGTTAAACGCAGCTCTTCTGCCAAGATCTCCCCGGCCACATGGGCTTCAAGTTGCTCTTGACCGGTATACAAGTGCTGCTGCGCCCGCTCTAATGCATCTAAATGACGGCGGCGAGCCATAAAGCTGCCTTCTTGGGTGCCCTCAAAACCTATGCATGATTTAAGGTGCTCTCGCACATGGTCAATGCCTTGTGCTTGTTTGGCGCTGAGGCGAATAACCGGGTGAGTAGGGTGGTCATCAAACCCTGGTTGCTCGCCACTGAGATCGACTTTATTCCTGATCACGGTAATGCCCATATTGGCGGGCAGCTTAGCGGTAAACTCTGGCCAAATTTGCTCTGGAGTGGTGGCATCCGTCTCCGTGGCATCAACCATAAACAGCACACGATCGGCTTGGTTGATTTCTTCCCAAGCGCGTTCTATTCCTATTTGCTCGACCTTATCTGGGCTTTCACGTAGTCCTGCTGTATCAATAATATGCAAAGGCATCCCATCGATATGGATATGCTCTTTTAATACATCACGAGTGGTGCCTGCGATATCGGTGACAATGGCGGCATCACGCCCAGCAAGGGCGTTAAGCAAGCTTGATTTACCGGCATTAGGGCGACCAGCAATGACCACGCGCATACCATCACGAATAATGCTGCCTTGCTTCGCTTGTTTGCTTACTGCCGCGACCTTATCGAGAATAGCTTGCAAGTCGTTGCCAACCTTACCATCACTAAGAAAATCGATTTCTTCATCAGGGAAGTCAATGGCCGCTTCCACATACATGCGCAAGTGAATAACTTGCTCCACCAGCTCTTCAATATGTTTTGAAAACTCGCCTTGTAGTGAGTGCAGGGCACTTTTAGCCGCTTGTTCTGAGGTTGCATTAATTAAATCGGCAATTGCTTCGGCTTGGGTTAAATCCAGCTTATCATTGAGAAAAGCCCGCTCCGAGAACTCACCAGGCTTGGCCAAGCGTACGCCCTCAAGTTGGCTAATCTCTTTTAACAACATGTCAAGAATCACAGGGCCGCCATGGCCTTGTAGTTCTAGCACGTCTTCGCCGGTGAAAGAATGTGGGCCTTGAAAGAACAGCGCTATGCCCTGGTCTAATTGTTGTTGCTGCAGGTCATTAAAAGGCAGGTATTCGGCGTAGCGGGTGCGTGGGCAGCGTCCTAAAATGCGCTCTGCGACCAGCTTTGCATGGCTGCCAGAAACACGAATAATACCCACACCACCACGACCTGGCGCGGTGGCTTGAGCAACGATTGTATCTTGTGAAAGCATAGAATTACTCGATAAAGCCTGAATGGATGTATTGTAACCTAATGTTGTTATAAACAATAAAAAAGCGGCTCTTAGGCCGCTTTTTTTAGCTTCAATAGCGGGTTGTTAACCGCGTACTTTCATGCCTTTTTTCTCCATACCGCGATAAATAATCAGCATTTGCGCAATGGAGATAAGGTTAGACACGAGCCAGTATAGAACCAGACCTGATGGGAACCATAAGAAGAAAACCGAGAAGATTACTGGCATCCAGGTCATCATCTTTTGTTGCATCGGGTCGGTAACCGTCATTGGCTGTAGTTTCTGCATCAAGAACATACTCGCACCGAACAAGATAGGCAGTACGTAGTAAGGGTCTTTTGATGACAGGTCAGTTAGCCATAGGCCGAACTCAGCATGACGTAGCTCTGGCGACTCTAGGAATACATAGAACAGCGCCAAGAAGATTGGCATTTGCAGTAACAGCGGGAAACAGCCACCCATCGGGTTTACTTTTTCCTTCTTGTACATTTCCATCATGGCCTGACCGAACTTCTGGCGGTCATCACCGTAGCGCTCTTTCAATGCTTGCATTTTCGGTTGCAGGGCACGCATCTTCGCCATAGAGGTGTACTGTGCTTTCGTTAATGGGAAGAGTAATGACTTCACCACAATAGTAATGGCGATAATAGCCAGACCCCAGTTACCTAAGAAGCTGTAAAGGAACTTAAGTAGGGTGAGCAACGGTTGTGAAATGAACCACAGCCAGCCATAGTCAACAGCCAAATCAAGGTTAGGGTGAATGGCTTCAAGGGCATCAGTGTCTTTAGGGCCCATATAGTAAGTGGCGCTGATGTCTGCGGTGCTATTGGCTGCCACCGTAATTGGCTCTGACTTTACACCAATTTGCGCAACTGAAGGCGTGATAAGGCGCATATAGACGGTGTTTTGTTGCTCTTGGTTTGGTACCCAGGCACTGACAAAGTAGTGCTGAAGAAAAGCGATATAGCCGCCTTGCGTGGTTTTATTTAATTGTTTGTCTTCAATATCAGAGAACGAGTATTTTTCATAATTTATCTCGTCTGTACCGTAAGCTCCACCAAGGTAGCTTTGGTCAATTAAGCTGCCTTTTTCTTGCACTGTACGTTTAACTTGTGCAAACAACTGCACTTGCAGTGGCGCAGCGGTGGTATTTTCTACGTTGTAGTCCATCGCTACATCGTACTGACCCTGTTTAAAGGTGTAAGTTTTAGTAAAGCGAACGCCTTGCTCATCAACGAAAGTCAGTGGCACCGTTAAGGTATCGCCATTGAGAGTATATTGTAGCTTCTCAGAGTCATACACTGGGCGTTCGGCCTGCGCATCAGGACCATTTAAACCAATTAAGCCACTTTGTGAAAAGTACTGATTGCCATCAAACTCCCCTAATAATAGGTAAGGAGTATCGCTGCCATGGGTTTCAGCGTGCTTAAGCAACTTAGTTTCGATGATGTCACCGCCCAAGGTATCAATTTTTACGGCAAATACATCGGTAGTCACTTCGATAATTTTACGGTCCACAGCAGTGGCAGTAAGGGAATTATCAACGTCTGATTGCGGTACATCTGACTGACCGGCCTGCTGGCTTTGCGTCTTTTGTTGCGTTTGGGCACTAGGCTGCTGCGGTTGGTTGTAGTCATTATTCCACTCTTGGAATAATAAAAACGACACCAACAACAGGCCGATTATTAAAAACGTGCGTTGCGATTCCATAACAGCTCTTATTTCTCGTCGTTTAGATTAATGATGGTTACGTTTGCTGGGTACGGGGTCATCCCCACCAGCATGTAAAGGATGGCATTTTACTATTCGTTTCGTTGCCAACCAACTGCCTTTTATTGCTCCGTGCATTTTTATAGCTTGCAGAGCATACGAAGAGCAGCTCGGATTAAAGCGACAACTGGGCCCAAGTAGGGGGCTTATCCACTTTTGATAACCTCTAATTACAATAATGAGGCTGTGTTTTGGTATAGCCAAAATATGGGCGATCATAGGTAAGCCTCAGTACTGAGCAGAGTGATTGTGAATACTCAGTGAGTGTCGATTAAAAGGTGAGCTAAAGATACCTGAAAAAGACGCTAAATTCTATGATTGCTGGCGCTTTTGCTGCCCATTAGGACGCTTTTTGCCATGACGTCTGGGTGGTGGCTTGTATCCGGGTTTACAACGCTCATTGATTTTTCGCCATAACTTATCAAGTTCAGCACGAATCTCGGCATTAGAACGCTCATCAATACCGCGCTTAACCATAAGCACAATATCAATGTTATCTAACTGATGTTGATTGAGACGAAAACTCTCACGGGCGATACGCTTAATGCGGTTGCGTTGGTTGGCTTGCTTCACATTTTTTTTAGCTACGGTTAAACCAATGCGAGGATTATCTAAGTCGTTTGGTTTAGCTAGTAATGTGAATAGGGCGGTTGCTGCCCGAGCGGGCTCGTTAAAAATGCGGGAATAATGCGAGGGAGTTAACAGTCGTAACTCCCTGCCAAAGCGAAAGTCTTCCACTAATTAAGCAGAAAGTACTTTGCGGCCTTTAGCACGACGACGTGCTAGTACTTTACGGCCATTTGCTGACGCCATGCGAGCACGGAAACCGTGAGTACGCTTGCGCTTAAGTACGCTAGGTTGAAAAGTTCTTTTCATAACAATTCCATCCGATCGGTTAAGGTTTAAATTAACTGTGTGGGTCGCGATCCTCACACAGACGCAGACACTGCACAAAGCCAAGTGATTTACACCGGACAATAAGCGGTGCCTTAGCGAGCGCGGAATTCTATAGATAGTCTTGGCCAAAGTCAATGAAAATAACAGTGCTATGGGAGTAAGGGAGCGAAAAAATTGTGCTCAGATCGGCGAGCGATCCTAAAAAGATCGGTGATTAATTGAAGTTTTCCACAGGCTCTGTTTAAAAAGTGCATAAATCCACTTAATAACCTGAATTGATCTTAAAAATTGAATACGATCAACCCCTAATTAACGGCCTGGCTAACTTCTATTTTTAAAATTTATATTAAATAAAAACAGTGTCTTACGTAAATTTTGCGCCGGGAGCATAATTTCTAAAAAAATCAATATTGAAGTTGTGGATAAATAGGCGTCATAATGGACAGCCGGATCGCACCAAGGCGCAGATTCAGGGAAGACAAGCAACGACAACCTTCACCCGTGATGTACGGGTATCAATAATACAAACCTAATTTCGGGAGTACACTGTGTATCTGTCAGTTTGGCAAAGTTGTTTATATGTGTTGCAGGATGAACTACCGTCGCAACAATTTAGTATGTGGGTGCGCCCGCTCCAAGCTGAAAGTACAGACGACACTTTAACTATTTATGCGCCTAACCGTTTTGTGCTTGATTGGGTTCGCGAAAAGTACCTGAACCGGATCAATGAACTATTAGTTGAAATTTGTGGTGACGAAGCTCCCGAATTGCGCTTTGACGTGGGCAGCAAACCGATACTCAACGGTAACACGCCCGCCCCCAGCAGTAATACGAATAATACCCAGGCAGCGAGTGCTAGCAGCGCTCCAGCGGTCACCCAAAGTGCGCAGGCACCTGCCGCCGTAGAACCGGCGCCCAAGTCACAGTACAAATCGAATATCAAAGAAAATTATACCTTCGACAATTTTGTTGAAGGTAAGTCAAACCAATTAGCTAAAGCAGCAGCCACACAGGTGGCCGATAACCCAGGTTCGGCATTTAACCCTGTCTTCATTTATGGTGGCACAGGTTTGGGTAAGACGCACTTACTGCACGCCGTGGGTAATGGTATTTTAGCTAAAAAAGAAAACGCTAAAATCGTTTATATGCATTCCGAGCGCTTCGTGCAAGATATGGTCAAAGCGCTGCAAAATAATGCCATTGAAGAGTTCAAGCGCTATTACCGCAGTGTTGATGCCTTACTTATTGATGATATTCAGTTTTTTGCTAATAAAGAGCGCTCTCAAGAAGAGTTCTTTCATACCTTTAATGCGCTGTTAGAAGGTAATCAGCAAATTATTCTGACTTCTGATAGATACCCAAAAGAAATAGAAGGCGTTGAAGACCGTCTTAAATCACGTTTTGGCTGGGGCTTAACGATTGCGATTGAACCACCAGAGTTAGAAACTCGGGTCGCTATTTTGATGAAAAAAGCGCAGCAAAGTAAGATTAATTTACCCCATGAAGTGGCCTTCTTTATTGCCAAGAAACTGCGCTCAAATGTGCGCGAATTGGAAGGCGCACTTAATCGGGTCATCGCTAACGCAAACTTTACTGGGCGACCAATTTCAATCGACTTTGTTAAAGAAGCCTTGCGCGATCTACTCGCTTTGCAAGATAAGTTGGTGACTATCGATAATATTCAACGCACAGTGGCAGAGTACTATCGAATTCGCGTATCAGATTTACTATCTAAACGCCGCAGCCGCTCTGTAGCTCGTCCACGACAAGTGGCCATGGCGCTATCTAAAGAATTAACCAATCACAGCCTGCCAGAAATAGGCGATGCCTTTGGTGGGCGTGATCACACAACCGTGCTGCATGCATGCCGCAAGGTTAAATCACTGCGTGAAGAAAATCACGAAGTGAAAGAAGACTATCAAAATCTAATAAGAACTTTGTCATCTTAAGGTCAGCCTTATGCAAATTACTATCGCTAGAGATCAGTTTTTAAAACCACTCATGCAAGTGTCTGGTGCTATTGAGAGAAAACATACCCTGCCAATTCTTTCAAATGTATTGCTAGAGGTGCGTGATGGTCAACTTTATATGACTGGGACAGACCTTGAGATAGAGCTTGTTGCCTCGGTCACTTTGGAGGAGCCCACTGCCGATACTAAGATTACTTTGCCAGCTAAAAAGCTCTTAGATATCTGTAAAAGTTTGCCTGATGGCAGTGACATCAACTTAAACTCGCAAGAGCATCAGGTGGTACTGACCAGTGGTAAAAGCCGCTTTGCGCTATTGTCGTTGGCGGCCGAAGACTTTCCTAATTTAGAACAGTGGGATGGTGAGGTTGAGTTTCAGCTAAGCCGTATGGAACTGAGAAAGCTACTCGAGAACACCCACTTTTCCATGGCGAATCAGGATGTTCGTTATTACCTCAATGGTATGTCATTTGAATTAGAGAATGATGAAATAAAAACCGTTGCCACCGATGGCCACCGCCTCGCATTAGCGTTTAAAAAGTTACCTCAATCGCTTAATTCGCAGCGCCAACTTATAGTGCCACGCAAGGGCGTGCAAGAAATCATGCGGTTAATGCCGGCAGATGATAATCCTGTGACTATTCAGTTTGGTGCCAATCATATTCGAATTAGCGATGCAGAGTTTACATTTACTAGTAAATTAGTTGATGGGCGCTTCCCTGATTATCGCCGCGTTTTACCTCGTGGGGGTGACAAGATTATTACTGCAAATCGGGAGTGGCTACGCAATGCTCTGCACCGAGTGTCTATTTTGTCTAACGAAAAGTTTCGTGGTGTGCGCTTAAATTTGAGTAATGGCTTATTAAAAGTCAGTGCCAATAACCCAGAGCAAGAACAGGCCGAAGAAGTTGTCGAGGTTATGTATCAAGGTGATGAGTTAGAAATCGGTTTTAATGTTTCTTATTTGCTGGATGTTCTAAACACGGTAAAAACTGAAGACGTTACAATTACGCTTGCCGATTCGAATAGTAGTGCGCTGATGGAAGCGACAGGTGATAGTGAAGCGCTCTACGTTGTTATGCCTATGCGTCTATAGATAATGAGCATTACTTCTCTCAGCCTCAATGATTTTCGAAATGTTGAGGCTGTTTCTTTATCTCCCCAAGACATAAATATCATCTACGGGGAGAATGGCAGCGGCAAGACTAGTTTTCTCGAAGCCATATACTTCCTTTCCCATGGACGTTCTTTTCGTACCAATAAGTATCGCAACGTGATTCGTCATGGGGCGCAAAAATTTACTCTGCACGCAAAAAAGTACAGTAATAATCTCACCATCCCAATGGGGATAAGTAAAAATGTACAGGGTGAGACCCAAGTCCGTATTCAGGGAAAAGCAAGCCGACGTATATCAGACTTAGCTCAGGTATTGCCTGTGCAAGTCATCACACCTGAAAGTTACTCCTTCTTCTTTGGTGGACCGAAGGAGCGACGGGCATTTATTGATTTGGGTGTGTTCCACGTGGAACATGAGTTTTTAAATGCTTGGCAAAACTTTAACCGCATACTTAAACAACGTAATGCTTTACTGAAGCAAAGGCCCCGGGATATCAAGCTTCAACTTGCTGTATGGGATAAAGAATTTGTCCGTTTGGCACAGCACATTACGGCGCTAAGAGAATCTTATATTGAGAGGTTTAAAGCGCATTTTTTTGATAGACTGTGTGCTGAACTTGAATTGATGCAAGGCCTGAAAATCGAGTTCCATTGCGGGTGGAAACAGTCAGATTCACTCGCTGATGTACTGTCAGAAAACCTCGAACGCGACCTTGCACGTGGATATACATCGAGAGGGCCCCATAAGGCGGATATAACGATAAAAACCGATGTGGGTGCAGCAGAGCATGTCTTTTCAAGAGGACAGCTAAAACTGCTTTTATATGCGCTTAAAGTAGCGCAAAATAGCTTAATTGAAAAAGAGACCGGGAAGCAGTCACTGTTGCTAATAGACGACTTACCCTCGGAGCTCAGTGAAGATACAAAGCGCAAGGTGGGCCAATTATTATCCCATTGCCAAGCGCAAATATTTATAACGACAATTGAGTCCGAAAGTGTCTCTGCCGTGTTAGAAGCTTTGGATAGAACTGAAGCTTTGTTCCACGTGAAACATGGCGAACTAATAACAAGATAAATGGAAACACCATGTCTGAAAATTACGATTCATCAAGTATTAAAGTACTGAAAGGATTAGATGCAGTACGAAAACGGCCAGGAATGTACATTGGTGATACCGATGATGGCACCGGTTTACACCATATGGTTTTCGAAGTCGTCGATAACTCAATCGATGAGGCACTAGCAGGGTACTGTGACGACATCTTCGTAACTATCCACACCGATGGCTCAGTATCAGTTCGCGACAATGGTCGTGGTATCCCAACTGAAATCCATGAAGAGGAAGGAGTCTCAGCGGCTGAGGTTATCATGACCGTACTACACGCCGGTGGTAAATTTGATGATAACTCATACAAGGTATCCGGTGGTCTGCATGGTGTAGGTGTTTCGGTCGTTAACGCATTATCAGAAAAGCTGGCGCTGGAAATTCGCCGCGAAGGTAAATTACATAAGCAAACCTACACCATGGGTGAGCCTGATGCGCCGCTTTCTGTGATTGGTGATTCGGAAACCTCAGGCACAGAAATTCGCTTCTGGCCGAGCTCAGAAACATTCAGCGATATTAACTTCCATTACGATATTTTAGCTAAACGCTTACGAGAATTATCATTTCTGAACTCTGGCGTATCTATCATTTTGACCGATGAGCGCGAGGAAGATAAGCGTGACCACTTTAAATATGAAGGTGGTATACAAGCTTTCGTTGAATACTTGAACCGCAAGAAAACACCAGTTCATCAAAATGTTTTCCACTTCACCCATGAGCGTGAAGATGGCATCAGCGTTGAAGTATCGATGCAGTGGAACGATGGCTTCCAAGAAAGTATTTTCTGCTTTACCAATAATATTCCTCAACGTGATGGTGGAACGCACTTAGCCGGTTTCCGTGCAGCGCTCACCCGTACGTTGAATGGTTATATGGAAAAAGAAGGCCTTAACAAAAAAGCCAATGCGTCGACCAGTGGCGATGATGCCCGTGAAGGTCTAACCGCTGTTGTTAGCGTTAAAGTGCCAGATCCTAAGTTCTCATCGCAAACCAAAGATAAACTTGTTTCCAGCGAAGTGAAATCTGCTGTTGAGCAAGCGATGGCTGAAAAGTTAGGTGAGTTCTTACTTGAGAACCCAAGTGATGCAAAAGTCGTTGTCAGTAAAATAATTGACGCCGCACGTGCGCGTGAAGCAGCGCGTAAAGCGCGTGAAATGACGCGTCGCAAAGGAGCCATGGATTTAGCCGGCCTACCTGGTAAGCTAGCTGACTGCCAAGAGAAAGACCCTGCGGAGTCTGAACTTTACATAGTGGAGGGTGACTCAGCAGGTGGCTCTGCGAAGCAGGGGCGCAATCGTAAAAACCAAGCTATCTTGCCACTTAAGGGTAAAATCCTAAACGTTGAAAAAGCCCGTTTTGATAAAATGCTTAGCTCGCAAGAGGTGGCTACGCTCATTACGGCGTTAGGTTGTGGTATTGGCCGTGATGAATACGACCCTGAAAAGCTTCGCTATCATCGTATCATTATCATGACCGATGCTGACGTGGATGGCTCGCACATCCGTACTCTGCTACTGACTTTCTTTTATCGTCAAATGCCAGAAATCATTGAGCGTGGTTATGTCTATATTGCTCAGCCACCGCTGTACAAAATTAAAAAAGGTAAGCAAGAGCGGTATATCAAAGATGATAATGCACTCGTTGAGTACTTAACTTCTCTCGCACTAAACGGTGCCGCACTGTATACCAGTGAGGGAGCAAATGCCATTCAAGATAACGCGCTAGAGAATCTAGTTCGCGATTATCAGAGCACCGAAAAAGTTATTGAACGTTTAGCGAGAAAATATCCATCTTCAATGATGAATAGCTTAATCTACCAACCTCGTATTAGTGAGTCTGAGCTTGATAATGAAGAGAAAGTGTTAGCATGGACGAAAACACTGGTAGAAGATTTAATTGCTAAAGATGAAGATGCGGCTATTTTCAGCGCACACACGCAATTCGACGAAGAGCGTAAACTCTATTATCCGCTGATCAATATTCGTCAGCACGGGGTTGATAAAGTCTATGTACTGAACCACGATTTCTTAACCTCCAAAGATTATCAGCGTATTAGTGTTACAGGTGAGAAAATCACAGACCTGATGCAAGAAGGCGCTTATGTTCAACGCGGGGAGAAAACGCAGCCAGTGAGCAGCTTTGTTGAAGCACTAGAGTGGTTAATTGCCGATTCTAAGCGTGGCCTATACACCCAACGCTACAAAGGACTGGGTGAGATGAACCCTGATCAGTTGTGGGAAACGACGATGGATCCTAGTGCTCGCCGCATGCTTAAAGTGACCATTGAAGACGCTATAGCGGCAGACCAGTTGTTTGCAACTCTAATGGGTGACCAAGTAGAGCCGCGCCGTGACTTTATCGAGCAAAACGCACTTCGTGTTGTGAATCTAGATGTGTAGAAATACAGCTTAATAACGATATAACTAAAAGCCCTTACATAAACATGTAAGGGCTTTTTTGTTGATTTAATACTTAATATTATAGATGGATAATATCATCGGCATTGCCATCAGGATCGTTCAACGCCGAACCATCCGTGCCTGGGTTACCATTGCTCATCATGATCACTGCGCACGCCGCTGGTGAGGCCATTGATGTGCCAGACATCGTGGTAGTGCCACCTCCTTGGCGTGTAGAAAGAATACCGACTCCAGGTGCGGCATAATCGATAGGTGGGTTGCCAAAGTTACTGAAACTAGCAAAGCGGTCGCTGCTATCCGTTGCTGAAATAGTATAAACCCGGTTATGAGAAGCGCTCGCTGGAGAGACATTATTGGCATCTTGGCTTTCATTGCCTGCAGCCACTACAAAAAAAGCCCCCGATTGTTGTGCGGCATTTTCGACCGCATCGTTAAGCTCCTGATTGAAGCCTCCGCCTAAACTCATATTTGCACAGTCGCCTGGTGAGGCATTAGCGGCGACATGATCAATACCTGCTAGTACCCCAGACCAGCTGCCAGAACCGCGAGAATCGAGCACTTTTACAGGGACCACATCAGCACCTGCAGCAACACCAACGACATCGATACCGTTATTAAGAGCAGCGATAGTGCCGGCGACATGAGTACCATGACCATTGCCATCATCCATATCTGCGTCACGCCCTTTAGTAAATGCGGTGAAGCCACGGTTAGCATCAACGTTGAGGTCAGCATGGTCTAAGTCAATACCGGTATCGAGTACCCACGCGGTATAGCCAGAACCATCCACTGGACCGCCAACACGCGTGACACTCCAAGGCGTTTGCTGAGATTGACTGCCACCGCCGCCGGGTTTACCTTTTTTTGCTGGCGAGGCATAGGCAATGCCATCCTCGGTGAAGCGCATCACATCGGCATCGTCTGCAAATACCGTTTTCGCTTTAGCGCAGCTCATATTAACAGCCATACCTTTGATCGCATTTTTATATAGGTGCTTGGCTTGAGCTTGTGCTTTAGTCAACATACCGCGTGCTTTACCTTCGACATCAAAGCGAGAAACCGAGTCATTAAAACGGATAATACAGGTATTATCGATCTCCATCTGTGCCGCCATGCCAGTAAAACTAGGGGCGCTTTGTGCAGTGGCTATACCGGTGGATGCAGCGAATACCGCTGTGGCTAAAAGTGTCTTTTTCATTTCGAATCCTATCTTAGTTATAGTTTATTGGTTGTTAGTGTGGTTAACACTAATTTAACAAAGCTAGACTACTTTGCTGATAATGCAATAAAGAAGAATTGAAAATACGAATAATGAACTAGGCGAGAAGAAATAATTCAGTGATTGTTAAATGAATAGATTATGAATGTGAAAGGAAGGGGTTGCTAGCTACAGAGCCACTGTAAAAGAAACTGCTTAAAACACGGCGTGGCAGCAGGTATACTGTGAGCAATAAAACCGCACTCAAAGCAGCAGAATCTAACCTCATTATGCAAAAATACGACTTACAAACCTTTCAGGGCCTTATCCTAGCGTTACAGGATTACTGGGCACAGCAGGGCTGTGTTATTGCACAGCCTTTTGATCTAGAAGTGGGCGCAGGCACGTTTCATCCACTCACCTTTTTAAAAGCCGTTGGCCCAGAGCCAATGTCGAGTGCGTATGTACAGCCTTGTCGCCGTCCTACCGATGGCCGCTATGGTGAAAACCCTAACCGTCTACAGCATTACTATCAATTTCAGGTAGTTTTAAAGCCGTCTCCAGACAATATCCAAGACCTATACTTGGGTTCACTCGCTGCATTGGGAATTGACACACTTAAGCATGAAGTCCGTTTTGTTGAAGACAACTGGGAATCGCCAACTCTGGGTGCTTGGGGATTAGGATGGGAAGTGTGGCTAAATGGCATGGAAGTTACGCAGTTCACCTATTTCCAGCAAGTAGGGGGGCTTGAATGTGCGCCAGTAACCGGCGAAATCACCTATGGTCTAGAGCGCTTAGCCATGTATATTCAAGGTGTGGACAGTATTTACGACCTTGTGTGGGCTGACGGCCCGATGGGCAAAGTGACTTATGGTGATGTTTTCCACCAAAACGAAGTAGAGCAGTCGAAATACAATTTTGAACATGCCGACGTTGATGCGCTATTTAAGCAATTCGACCAGTGCGAAAAGGAAAGTCAAAAACTCATAGAAGCAGAGTTGCCATTACCAGCTTATGAGCAAGTGATGAAGGCATCGCATGCATTCAACCTTCTCGATGCACGTCACGCTATCTCAGTGACAGAAAGACAACGTTATATTCTGCGCGTTAGAGCCTTATCTAAAGCCTGTGCAGAAAGCTACTACGCGGCGCGTGAAGCGCTCGGATTCCCGCTGTGTAAGGATTAAGAATACCTATGTTACAACAGAATCTTTTAGTCGAAATTGGTACTGAAGAGTTACCACCGAAATCTCTGCGCACACTTGCAGAGGCCTTTGCTGATGCATTAACCGCACAACTGGATGAGCTTACTCTCGGGCACCAAGGTGTGCAATGGTATGCATCGCCTCGCCGGTTGGGGTTGATGGTGTTGCAACTGGACGAAAAACAACAAGACAAAGTGGTCGAGAAGCGTGGCCCAGCAGTCAAGGCTGCGTTTGACGCCGATGGCAACCCAACCAAAGCGGCATTGGGTTGGGCTCGTGGCTGTGGTATTGACGTCAGTGATGCGGAGCGCCATACCACCGATAAAGGCGAGTGGTTACTACACAAGGCCAATGTTCCTGGTCAGGCGGTACAAGAGCTGATTGTAGACGCAGTAGCTAAGGCATTAACTAAACTACCTATCCCTAAACCTATGCGTTGGGGAGCTAACAAGACCCAGTTTATTCGCCCGGTTCACACCGCGACCATTTTCTACGGTGCCAGCTTAGTTCAGGGTGAAATTCTTGGTAAAGCGATCGGTAACGAGCTTCAGGGGCATCGCTTCCATCACCCAGAGAAAGTCGCTATTCATCACGCCGATGAGGCGCTAGTTAAGCTGCAGGAAGCCTACGTTGTCGCGGATTACGAGGCGCGCAAAGCGATGATCCGTAATCAAATTGATGCCGCTGCAGCAAAAGTGGGTGCCCAGGTCGCGATGGATGAAGAACTGTTAGAGGAAGTGACCTCGCTGGTTGAATGGCCGGTGACGTTAACCGCCTCTTTTGAAGAAGAGTTCTTGGATGTGCCAGATGAAGCACTGATCTACACCATGAAAGACGACCAAAAATACTTCCCGCTGCTCGATAGCAATGGCAAGCTGATTAATAAATTCTTATTTGTTTCCAATATTGAGAGCAAAGACCCAAGTGTAGTGATCTCTGGAAATGAGAAAGTAGTGCGCCCACGTTTGGCTGATGCACAGTTCTTTTATGAGGCTGATAAAAAGAAAACATTGGAAAGCCGCTTAGCGTCTCTTGATTCCGTGTTGTTCCAAAAGCAACTAGGTACCCTGAAAGATAAATCAGAGCGAATTAGTGCGCTATCAGGCTACATTGCTGAGCAATTGAGTGCCGATAAAGCGTTAGCAGAGCGGGCCGGTTTGCTAAGTAAAACCGACCTGATGACAGAGATGGTGATGGAGTTCACTGATGTTCAAGGCGTGATGGGGATGCATTATGCACGTCATGACGGCGAGCATGAAGATGTCGCCAATGCCATGAACGAGCAATATATGCCGCGTTTCTCTGGGGATGAATTACCACATAGCACTATCGCTTGTGCTGTGGCTCTGGCAGATAAGTTCGACACCTTAGTGGGTATTTTTGGTATCGGCCAAGCTCCGAAAGGTGACAAGGACCCATTTGCCCTGCGTCGTGCAGCAATTGGCGCACTTCGGATTATGGTAGAGAAGCAACTCTCTTTAGATGTGCTTGATATTATTGCCAAAGCACAGCAACTTTTTGCTGATAAGCTCAGTAACAGCAATGTCGCTGAGGATGTATTTGATTTTCTCCTAGGGCGTTTCCGTACTTGGTATCAAGAGCAGGGTATTGCCGTTGATGTGATTCAGGCTGTGTTGGCGCGTCGACCTTCTAAACCTCTTGATTTCGACCTGCGTGTAAAGGCGGTAAGCCATTTCCGTAGCTTAGAGCCTGCAGAAGCGCTGGCTGCGGCAAATAAACGAGTGGGTAACATCCTCAGCAAAAATGACATCAAGGAAGTCGGTGCCATTGATAAAGCGTTACTTCAAGAGCCAGCCGAGCAGACTTTGGCTGAGCAAGTAGCGGCCTATCAAGCGAAGTTATCGCCATTGTATGAACAGGGCGATTATCAGCAGGCATTAAGTGAATTGGCCAATATTCGTCAAAGTGTTGATGCCTTTTTCGATAACGTAATGGTGATGGCCGACGATGATGCCGTTAAGAACAATCGCTTGGCGCTATTGTCACAATTACAATCGCTGTTTCTGCAAGTGGCTGACATTTCTGTTTTACAGAAATAGTGAGTATTTTTCATAGTGATAGTAAAAGCCAGCATTAAGCTGGCTTTTTTATTGAAGCCTTTGCACTAATTTCTTAGACTGGAGAAAAGTGCGCTTAAAGTGGAAACAAATAATAATGACAAAGCAAATTCCGTTACTCGTTTCAGCCTTACTATTAGGGGCTTGCTCAAGCTCAGTGACTATCGATGATATCGTGCCTGCTGAGGAAGTGAAAAAGCCGTTATTCTTGCGTGGCGATTTCTCGTTGTGGGATGCGCAGCCAGAGTATCAAATGCAACGGGTGGCGCCAGCCATCTATGAGACCAAAATTCGCTTCTCTACGCCGGGGAAGGCCTATGAGTTCAAAATAGCCGATGCCCAGTGGAGTGCTGGTTATAATTGCGGTTATCTTGACGAAGGGCTCGATAAAACGTTAGAGCTCGGCCTACCGGTTCAAGCAGACTGCAACAGCGTGTACAACTATTTTAGCTTTACGCCAGAAGAGAAAGGTTGGTACAAAGTGTCTATCAATTTCTCACGCTTTAAAAAGCCCTTGGTAACAGTCAACCAAGTGTTTGAATAAGGCCTACTGGCCTTTTCTGATCAAATACTGATACGGGGCTTGCTCGGTTTTCTGGGCCACCAAGGTGTGGTCCATAAAACGACAAAAACTGGGAATATCACGAGTCGTTGAAGGGTCATCAGCGGTGATCAGCAGGGTCTCGCCTTGGCGCATTTTGCGCACGGTGCCGCGTACCATCATCACCGGTTCGGGGCAACGTAGGCCCATGGCGTCAAGAACATGGTCGGCTTGGTCAAAGTTCATTGGTGTCGTTGCCTTAGAATAAAAGCGCTAGTTTACCCAAACTTTAGATAAGAAAAAAGGCGGGAGCAATAATGCTTAACCCGCCTTTTTGTCACCAAGCTGATGTGGCTATGGACGTTCGAACACCGTAGCAATACCTTGGCCTAAACCAATACACATGGTTGCAAGGCCGTATTTAGCGTCCTTATCTTCCATAATATTGATAAGCGTGGTGCTAATACGTGAACCGGAGCAACCCAATGGATGCCCAAGTGCAATTGCACCGCCATTTAGATTCACTTTTTCATCGACCTTATCCAGTAGACCTAAGTCTTTTAGCACCGGTAAAGACTGCGCTGCGAATGCTTCATTAAGCTCAGCAACGTCAATATCATCAATGCTGATGCCTGCCTGTGCCAATGCCTTCTTGGTCGCAGGTACCGGACCATAACCCATGATTGATGGATCGCAGCCGGCGACCGCCATTGACTTAACCCGAGCACGAATTGGCAAGCCTAGCTCTTTAGCTTTGTCTTCACTCATAACCAACATGGCAGAAGCACCGTCAGACAACGCTGAAGATGTGCCTGCAGTGACGCTACCAGAAGCCGGGTTAAATACAGGACGAAGCTGAGATAAACCCTCGACGGTGGTTTCTGGACGAATAACTTCATCATCTTCAACCAAGGTCAATGCACCACTTTCATCATGGCCTTCCATCGGCAGAATCTCGCTTTTAAAGCGACCTTCTACTGTCGCTGCATGAGCGCGTTGGTGTGAGCGAGCGCCGAACTGGTCCTGTTGCTCGCGGCTAATACCGTGCAAGGTGGCAAGGTATTCAGCGGTTAGGCCCATCACACCTGCGGCTTGAGCTACAGAAGTAGCGAGCCCTGGGTGGAAATCATTACCATGGGTCATCGGTACATGGCCCATATGCTCCACACCTCCGATAAGGTAAGTGTCGCCAGCACCGGTCATAATTGCGCGTGCCGCATCATGCAACGCTTGCATTGATGAGCCGCATAACCGGTTTACAGTAACTGCTGGCACTGTGTGTGGAATACCCGCTAACAGTGCGGCGTTACGGCCGACGTTAAAGCCTTGTTCTAAGGTTTGCTGTACACAACCCCAATAGATGTCGTCTATTGACGCAGGATCCACAGCAGGGTTGCGCTCTAACAGGCCTTTCATCAAGTGGGCACTAAGGTCCTCAGCACGCTTGTGGCGGAATACGCCATTTTTTGAGCGGCCCATAGGTGTACGAATACAATCGACGATGACAACATTATTCATGATTATTGTCCCTCCACTTGATAAAACACGCGGCCTTGCTCGGCCCATTGACGTGTTTGGTCAGATACTTGGTAAATCGCACCAAGGTGTGCGTACTTATCGGCAGTTGCTACAAAGTTAGCTAGGCCGACTTGGTCTAAATAGCGGAATACACCGCCTCTGAACGGCGGGAAGCCAATACCATATACCAATGCCATGTCTGCTTCTTGAGGTGAAGCAATGATGTTTTCTTGAAGGCAAAGTAATACTTCGTTTATCATCGGCACCATACAGCGGTCGATCATTTCCTGCTTATCAACGTCTTTCTCACTGTCGCTCAGCGTTGATAGTAATTTTAACGCCTCGTCATCATGGCTCTTCTTCAAACGGCCACGGCGATCAGGGGCATAGCTGTAGAAGCCTTTGCCATTTTTCTGACCGTAGCGTTTAGCTTCTGCAAATACGGCGACCGGATCTTTCTCTTGGCGAGCCATACGCTCAGGGAAGCCTTCAGCCATCACGCCAGTACAATGGAAGGCGGTATCAATACCTACCACGTCTAGTAGGTAGGCGGGCCCCATCGGCCAACCAAAGACATTTTCCATGACTTTATCGATTTTTGCGAAGCTGATTCCTTCGCTAACCATTTTGCTGAAGCCAGCAAAGTAGGGGAAAAGCACACGGTTTACGAAAAACCCTGGGCAGTCATTCACAACGATAGGCGATTTACCTAGCTTAAGGGCATAGTCGACTACAGCGTTAATGGTATCTTCTGAGGTTTTTTCGCCACGAATCACTTCTACCAAAGGCATCTTTGGAACGGGGTTGAAAAAGTGCATACCGCAGAATTTTTCAGGTTTCTCTAGCGCTGTGGCAAGTTCATCAATACGAATAGTAGACGTATTTGATGTTAGTACAGCATTGTCACCTAAGGTTTTCTCAAGGTCGCTTAATACCGCTTTTTTCACCTTCGGATTCTCAACCACGGCTTCAACTACGATATCAGCACTTTGCACATCCGCATCGTTGAGAGTCGGTTTGATTTTTCCTAGTACGCCGACCATCTTATCCATGTTCATATGGCCGCGTTTTACTTTTTTACCAAGTAGCTTTGCTGCCTCGCCCATACCTAAGTCGAGAGCATCTTGGTTAATGTCTTTCATGACAATAGGTGTGCCTTTATAGGCTGACTGGTAAGCAATACCGCCGCCCATAATGCCTGCACCTAGTACCGCAGCTTGGTTGATGGTGACACTACTACCCTTGGCTTGCTTTTTAGCTTTGCCTTTAATGAACTGATCGTTCAAGAAAATACCGGTTAGCGCAGCAGCTTCATTGGTTTTAGCCAGCTTGGCGAAGTTGGCATTTTCTACTGCCATGGCTTCGTCGCGACTCATATTTGCGGCTTCTTTAATGGTTTTCACTGCAAGCACGGGCGCTGGGTAGTGGCCTTTAGTTTTGCCCATAACCATGCCTTCGGCCATGGCAAAGCTCATGCCTTGCTCCACCTTATTCATCTTCAATGGCGCTTGTTTTGTTGCGCGGCGCTTTTGCCAATCAAGCTTACCCGCAATGGCTTGCTCCAGCATGTTGATACATGCATCAACAAGTACGTCATCAGCAACCACAGCATCAAGTGCACCTACTTTTAGTGCATCATTGGCGCGGTTTTCCTGACCCGTAGTGATCCAAGTCATGGCATTGTCTGCACCGATGATACGAGGTAAACGCACGGTGCCACCAAAGCCGGGCATAATACCCAGTTTGGTCTCAGGTAAACCGATTTTAGCTTTGCTGCTACCAACACGGAAATCAGTCGCCAGAACCCACTCACAGCCACCGCCAAGAGCCATACCATTGATGGCACTGATAGTAGGGAAAGGTAAGTCTTCTAAAGCATCAAACACATCGGTTGCGTTTTTAATCCAGCTTACAAGCTCCTGCTCTGGTCTTTGGAAAGTGGGTAGGAATTCAAAAATATCAGCACCAACGATGAAGTGATCTTTATCGCTGGTAAATACCATGCCTTTAATGTCGTCACGTTGACGTAATTCTTTGATGGCCTCTAAGCAGTCGTTTAAGGTTTGTTGAGATAGTTTATTCACTGAACCAGGTACAGTGAACTTAAACTCAGCAATTTGGTCCTTTATAAAAGAGACTACAAAGGAATCGCTCTGAAATATCATGGGTATCTCCCTTTGTTTCATGTGAAACTGGTACGATGAGTTGGGTTTTCGATCAGTGTCGCGTCTTTAATCCGAAAATGCAATGAAAATTTCCGGCTAAAATTTACATTCGGTTAAAAATTAACGCTGATACGAGATGCGACCAAAACACGTATAGATGCGGTTACTAAAGGTCAAAACTCATCCATTAATGTAGTACAGTTAAGATGGCTCGTTGAACCAATAATGGTAACGTGCCTTTTTGAGCATTTTTAGTGTTATTCCGTTACCTGTGTTTCGCGCGATAAAACGTAGGATTATCATGAAACGATTTATACATGTGTTACTGGCTGCATCCCTACTGCACGCCTCCAGTGCTTCTTTAGCCAGTGACAATGACGATTTTTTAGAGGCGGAAAAGGTGGCCTGGTCAGGCAACTATAAAGAGTTTAAGCGCCTCAATAGCCAACTCGATCACCCCCTTAAGCCTTATGTCGAGATGGCCTTTTATAAACGCCATCCGCAGTTAAAATATCAAACAGAAATAGAGCGCTTTTTAAGCGTGTACCAAAATACTCCCCTCGAGTGGCCGGTTCGTCGAGCCTGGCTTAACTACTTAGCTAAAAGAGGACGAAAAGCCGACTTTGTTGCTAACTATCAACCGACAAGCGATGCGCAGTTAAAGTGCCAGTACCTAGATTTTCAATTGCAACTAGGTGCCCCTGAGCGAGCAATATTAGCGCAAGTTGCTGATCTCTGGGTGGTTGGACAATCTCAACCGAAACAGTGTGATTCCTTGTTCGCTAAGTGGCGTGATGCTGGGATGCAAACCCCACAACGGGTATGGCAACGGGTAGGGCTGGCAGCACGAGAGGGCGAACACCACTTGCTGCGCTACCTGAAAACATTGCTACCGAAAAATGAGCGTTATTTAGCGGATTTATATTCTGCGGTGCGCAAAGACCCCAGTGCTGCAGCAGGTTTGTACCGATTCAAAAACAAAAGCAGCAAAGAAGCGGAAATTGCCCATTATGGCGTTAAGCGTTTGGTATGGCGAGATCCGGAACTAGCGATTCGAGCATGGACCAAACTCGATAACATGTTCACTTTTACCGATGAGCAACGTCAGGAAATTAACTATGCCTTTGCTTATGCATTAGCGGTAAAACAGCATGATGAAGCGAAGTTTTGGTTAAATAAAGTGCCCGATGCGGGCCATGATAAAAAGCTCATGCAGTGGCATCTGGCGAATATGCTCAGAGAGCAAGATTGGCCAAGGATATCAGCATACTTCACTAATAAAACCAATCTCAGCAATGGCCATAAATACTGGCTTGCATACAGCTATTTTCGTCAAGGGCGGGCACAAGAGGCTCAAGATATATGGCTGCCGCTGGCACAACAACGAGATTATTATGGCTTTCTTGCCGCCGCACGCTTGGACCAACCGGTTAACCTCAATAGTAAACAGTTGATGTTGCCGCCTGGGTTGAAGGAAAAGGTGGCTCAGGCGCCAGGCTTCAAACGCGCCAAACGTTTGCATGAACTGAAGCGCTACACCAGCGCGCGCAGGGAATGGAATTACCTAATAGACACTTCAAGTGAAGCGGAGAAACTAGCGGCTTCGGTATTAGCCGGTGAACAAGGCTGGCATGACAGTACCATCTTTACATTAGCGCGTATAAAGGCTTGGGATTACGTGGATTTACGCTTCCCTGATGCATTCACCGACTTATTTAAGCGCTATAGCCGCCGCAACAAGGTGGATATGGATTGGAGTATTGCTATTGCTCGGCGTGAGAGCTCTTTTGCTCCGGATGCCCGCTCTCGGGCCAATGCGCGTGGCTTAATGCAGCTTCTTCCTAGCACCGCGAAGTATATTAATCGTAGTACCGTGTCTTCACGGCGTTTGTACGAGCCCAGTACCAATATCAATTTGGGCACCAAGTACCTAAAGTACTTAGAGGGTAAAACTAATGGCAACCAAGTGCTAGCAACAGCGTCTTACAATGCGGGTTATCACCGTGTACGTAAATGGTTACCGGATCAAGCTATGCCTGCGGAACTGTGGATTGAATTGATCCCGTATCGGGAAACGCGCGACTATGTCAAAAATGTATTTGCTTATCGGCAAGTATACCTTACTAAACAAGGCAAAAATGAAAACATCCTAGCGTCTATTCTTGATATGCGCATAGGTGGTTAGCCGCACAGCTGGCGGCTGTGATAGACTGCAGTTAATAATATTTAGCAAAGTGGGTGATACATGAATAAATTAGCGGTGTTATACGCTGAACATATTGCAACCTTGCAAAAGCGCACGCGCGAAATTATCGAACGCGAAAACCTAGACGGTGTTGTTTTCCATTCTGGCCAGGCGAAGCGCCAGTTCTTAGACGATATGTACTACCCGTTTAAGGTGAATCCACAATTTAAGGCCTGGTTGCCAGTGATCGATAATCCACACTGTTGGATTGTCGCGAATGGCACTGATAAGCCAAAGTTGATTTTCTATCGCCCTGTGGACTTTTGGCACAAGGTCCCCGATGAGCCGAATGAGTATTGGGCTGACTACTTTGATATTGAACTGCTAGTGAAACCGGATCAGGTAGAAAAGTTACTACCCTACGATAAGGCACGATTTGCATATATTGGCGAATACTTGGAAGTCGCTCAAGCTTTGGGTTTTGAGCTGATGAATCCAGAGCCGGTAATGAACTTTTATCATTACCACCGTGCCTACAAAACGCAGTACGAACTTGCTTGTATGCGTGAGGCGAATAAAATCGCTGTCCAAGGTCACAAAGCTGCGCGAGATGCGTTTTTCCAAGGCAAGTCTGAATTTGAAATTCAACAAGCCTATCTTTTAGCGACCCAACACAGCGAAAATGACACGCCTTACGGCAACATTGTGGCGCTAAACGAAAACTGCGCCATTTTGCACTACACGCACTTTGATCGTGTTGCTCCTGCTAGCCATCGTTCTTTTTTGATTGATGCTGGTGCGAACTTCAATGGCTACGCAGCCGATATTACTCGAACCTATGACTTTACTGGTGAAGGGGAATTTGCTGAGCTTGTTGCCACTATGAAGCAGCATCAAATTGCACTATGTAACCAGTTAGCGCCTGGCAAGTTGTATGGTGAGTTACACCTTGACTGTCACCAACGTGTGGCGCAAACACTGAGTGACTTTAACATCGTCAACTTATCGGCCGATGAGATCGTTGCCAAAGGCATTACTTCAACATTCTTCCCACATGGTTTAGGCCATCATATTGGTTTACAAGTACATGATGTGGGTGGTTTTATGGCTGACGAGCAGGGCGCACACCAAGAGCCGCCTGAGGGTCACCCGTTCCTGCGTTGTACGCGTAAGATTGAAGCGAATCAAGTATTTACCATTGAACCTGGATTGTACTTTATCGATTCCTTGCTTGGTGATTTAGCAGCGACAGATAATAATCAGCATATTAATTGGGACAAGGTCGCAGAGCTTAAGCCTTTCGGTGGTATTCGTATTGAGGACAATATCATTGTTCACGAAGACAACCTTGAGAATATGACTCGCGAGCTAGAGCTCGATTAACCACCCATTCACTGCGGGGCCTAAGTGCTCCGCAGTTTGCTATCAATGATCCTGCCGTTATGTCTGAATACTCATACCCTAGTGAGCCCTTAAGTTACGAAGAAGAAATCAAAAAGAGCACTTTTATTGTGCATGTGGCGCACACGCCGGATATTAGTGCGGCAAAGGACTTTATCGCCGATATCAATCGCCGTTACCCCGATGCCCGCCATAACTGCTGGGCTCATGTAGCAGGAGCTCCAGGAGGCAGCCATGTGTATGGCTTTTCCGATGATGGCGAGCCCAATGGGACTGCTGGAAAACCAATGCTGAATGTACTCCAAGGCAGTGGCCTTGGCGAAATTTGTGCTGTGACAACGCGTTACTTCGGTGGTATTAAGCTTGGGACCGGTGGGCTGGTTCGTGCCTATGGCGGTACGCTTAATAACGCGCTGGCGCAACTAGTTACCCAGGTTAAGGTGCCTAGTGTGGTACTCATTGGCGACAGTGACTATGCTCTACAGGGAGTCATAGAGCAAAGGTTGCAAACTCACTATCAAGTCCTTGATATTGAGAAGCAATACGATAGCGCCATTCGTTGGCAGATATGTATTGATGAGCGCCAAAGCCATGCAGCGATAAAAGATATCTTTGATTTAAGCCACGGTACTGTTGAGTTAAAAATAAAACAGTAAGACAATAACATGCAAACAAAAGTCACGGCGATGCGCTAGATGCAATACCGCACGATAATAAAAATACTGGGCCAGCTGGTGGCGTTATTCAGCATCACTATGGTGCCGCCAGCCTTGGTCTCGCTAATATACAAAGACGGTGGCGGCTTACCTTTTATTCTCGCTTTTGTCTTTAGCGTCATTGCTGGCTTAATTGCCTACTACCCCAACCGTAATGAGCATGGAGATTTAAAGGCTCGAGAAGGCTTTTTAATTGTGGTGTTGTTTTGGCTGGTGCTGGGCTCGTTCGCATCTTTACCGCTGATTTTTCTAGATGCACCCAAGTTATCGATGGCGGACGCCGTATTTGAGGCCTTTTCTGGGCTGACCACTACCGGTGCGACTGTACTTACAGGCATAGAATATTTACCTAAGTCGGTGCTTTTCTATCGCCAGCAATTACAATGGCTAGGCGGTATGGGGATCATTGTACTAGCCGTTGCCGTGCTCCCTATGCTTGGTGTGGGTGGGATGCAGCTGTACCGTGCTGAGACGCCAGGGCCGGTGAAAGATTCAAAAATGACACCACGAATTGCCGATACGGCAAAACACCTGTGGTATATCTATGTCTCGCTTACCTTAACTTGCACGCTGGCTTATTGGGTTGCGGGAATGAATTGGTTTGATGCGATTTGTCATGCCTTTTCAACCATAGCCATTGGTGGTTTCTCTACCTATGATGCGTCGATGGGGCACTTTGATAGCCCCGTGATTAACCTGATCTGTGTGGTGTTTTTACTAATTGCGGCAATCAACTTTTCACTGCACTATGCAGCTGTGGCCAGTCGTAGTGGCAAAGTTTATTTGCGCGACCCTGAGTTTAAAGCGTTTTTTCTGATTCAAGTGGCGCTCATCATTATCTGTTTCGCAGTGCTTTCCTCTAATAACATTTACGCTAATGGTGATGAAACTCTCGACCAAGCGATGTTTCAGGCCGTTTCCATCAGTACCACCGCCGGTTTTGCGACCGATAACTTCTCCGCTTGGCCGCTGTTTCTACCCATGCTGCTGATCTTTTCCAGTTTTATTGGTGGTTGTGCGGGCTCCACAGGCGGGGGAATGAAAGTAGTGAGGGTGTTTTTACTTTACTTACAAGGTATCCGAGAGCTTAACCGTTTGGTCCACCCGCGCGCCATCTATTCGATTAAGCTAGGTCGTAAAGCCCTACCAGATAAGGTTGTAGAGGCGGTATGGGGCTTTTTCTCTGCCTATGCCTTGGTGTTTGTAATTATTATGATCAGCCTGATGGGGACGGGGCTAGATAATATCACTGCCTTCTCGGCGACCGCCGCCTGCCTTAATAACCTGGGTCCAGGCTTGGGTGAAGTAGCCGCTCACTATGGTGACATTAGTGATAGCGCAAAGTGGATCCTGACATTGGCAATGGTCTTTGGCCGGTTAGAGATATTTACTCTCCTAGTGCTGTTTACCCCAACATTCTGGCGTGGGTGAGGCACGGTCGCTTGCGACAGCGAGTGACTTAACGTCACTCGTTGAGGGCCGAACGCGAAGGCGTGGATGCCTGAGCCGGGCGTCGCTTCAGGATTAATTCCTGCCACCATGCTCTCCCTTTTCTATCTCGTGGCAGTGACTTAACGTCACTCGTTGAGCGGCGTTGAGGCGTGGATACCTAGCGTAGGCACTCAATTGTTTTTTATCTCTTCTGTATTTCTTTTTGTTCTAAATTCCATCTCTTTACTGAACCAAAGATGCGTTGTTGCTAAAAAGCAACACAACGCTTGGTGTGCAGTCGGGGCTCAATCAAAATCCCCTTACAAATAGTCATTTAAGTTTTAAGTTGCTGAATTTTATGAAAATAAACATAAAAAATAATTTATGAGAATGATGGCATTACACTTTCATTCAGTTAAAAGTCACCTTCAGCTCAATCCAGGCAGGTAATTGGCTGAATTCAAGGTGAGAAGTTGCAAAATAACCTCTTGAAAAATATAGATATTATCTTTTAAGCCTGAACTATGTCGCAAAAGAGCAACAGAAAAACATAGTGTAACGGCTCTTAATTCCCCTGATTTACATATATCTACATGATAAATAATGCTTTTTTAATGTTGGCACCGGACTTGTAATAGTCAGGGTGAGTTTAAAACGCAGTAGCAATTAGCACAGAACGTTACTGATACAGATTTCAACAAGTAAAGAAGGATATTGATTATGAAACGCATGACTTCAACTTTAGCACTTATCACTTTAGCAGCTTCAAGCGCAGCGTTTGCAGCAGATTTCTCTACTTTAGATGCAGACGGCAATGGCGCTATCAGCAAGCAAGAAGCAGCAGTGGATGCAGAGCTTAGCAAACACTTCGACAAGCTAGATACCGATGGTAACGGTGAGCTGTCAAAAGAAGAGTTTGAACAAGCTTAAGCGCTTAGTTTAAACATCAATTTCAGATTTTAGTTTTCAGTCCAGAAGGATACTTATTATGAAACGCATGACTTCAACTTTAGCACTTATCACTTTAGCAGCTTCAAGCGCAGCATTTGCAGCAGATTTCTCTACTTTAGATGCAGACGGCAATGGCGCTATCAGCAAGCAAGAAGCAGCAGTGGATGCAGAGCTTAGCAA